>DATNQS010000246.1:0-16454 GCA_036703925.1 Candidatus Sericytochromatia bacterium | reverse complement strand
GCTTCAGGGTTCCTTCTCGCTGCCGTTTGATGGTTGGTTGGTAAATCAGGGTGAACGTACTAGCATCGAATCTGCTACCGTCGCTGGTGACTTTCTGGAGCTACTCAACGCGATCGTCTACGTGGAGCCAGAACCACACCTCACCCCTGGTGGTGTTTGTCCGTATGTCTGGGTCGGAGAACTGTCGATCACGGGCGAGTAGCTGTGTTGTGAGCGGATTGTGGCTAGTTATTGGGTGAAATGAACAGCTAAGCAACTGCTTAATCATGCGTTGAGCCATCAGGCATAGTTGCGCCCTGGAGGTTTGCGCCTCTGAGATTAGCGCTGCTAAGTTCAGCTTTTGCCAGGTTAGCGTTGGTCAGGTTGGCATCGCGGAGATCAGCACGACCGAGGTAGGCTTCAATGAGGCTTGCATCAGTCAAATCAACGTTCTGTAGAGTGGTGCGGCTCATACTTGCCCGATTGAGCCGCGATCGACACATGATTGCCTGAGCAAGGTTAGCTTTGCTCAGGTTGGCATCGGTCAGGTTAGCATCGGTCAGGTTGACGTTTTTAAGCGTCGCTTCGGTGAGGTTAGCGCGCTCTAGTTTGACGCTAACCATGTTTGCCTGACTCAAATCGGCTTCCGTCAAAATTGCATCAGTCAGAAAGCTACTTTGCAGCATCGCTCCAATCAAGTTTGCTTCAGTAAGATTGGCTTCTCGCAAACTGGTTTCGGTAAGGTTGGCACGACGCAGATCAGCTTTAGTTAAATCCGCTCCGTTGAGGTTGGCACCGCGCAGATCGGCATTGCGAAGGTCAACACCGCGCAGGTTTGCACCTTCATAGCAGCGTTTTTCGTAGCGCAGGTTGGCTCCGCGCAGGCAGGCTCCGCGCAGGTTGGCGCTGCCAAGATTAACGTTCCGTAAGTCGGCGCTGATCAGGTTGGCATCGAGCAGTATCGCCAGGGTGATGTCGGCACCGCGCAGATCGGCTCCGTAGAGGATGGCACCATGTAAGTCGGCATCGCGCAGGTTGGCGCTAATTAGGTCGGCTTGACTCAAGTTGGCTCCGCTCAGGTGGGTTCCAGCCAGGTTGGCTTTGCTCAGGTTGGCGCGGTTGAGGTATGCCAGAACAAGATTTGCGCCACGTAGATCGGTGCCTGTGAGGTCTGCGCCAATGAGATCGGCTCCGCCTAAATCTGCGCCACAAAGGTTTTCGCCCCGAAAGTCAGTTTCGCCTGCCTGGTAGCGTTGCAGTAGCTCGATCGCGTCCATGATGGATTTAGCCTATGGCAGTTATTGCATTGTGTGTCGTTAGAAGTGGTAGCAAGGCTTCACACGACAACACCTTTGTTTAGTATGCCCGCAGGCGTTAGGACTAACGAGTGTAAGCCTGGTTGATAAGGCACAGTTACCCAAACCGTTGACTGCGTTAATCCAACGCTGAACGCAAGGACGTAGCTGCATCTTCGGTGTCAGTTTTGGCTTCGGCGATCGCCGTTGCAGCCAGCGGATCATCGGTGGCATTGTCAGTGGTCAGGGACTCATCCATGATTGCTGTTGACTCAGCGGCTGGCGGCACCAGTTGACAAGTGTAATCGTCTTCGTCAGCGATGCTAGCAAATTCCAGAGTGGTTTCCTCGAAGTCGTCAAGTTTAAGCTGCGTTGGTTCATCAACCGGAAGAGGCAGCCGCGCAGCATTGTTGTACAGGTAAAAGGAGCGTAGACATTTGATGATGGCTTCGGCAGTTTGCACGGTCTGTGCTGGCTCTGGCGATCGTCGTGCTGCTGTAAACAGGCACGCTTCTAGATCGGTGTAGGTTTTGCAGATACCTAAAAGACGGCGGAGCAAGCTATCGAGGTCATGCTGTTTTAAATCGCTCCAATCCTGGTTCGTAAAGCCGAAGTCTTCATACAGGGCAGAGAACAGCAAGATTTTTGCCTGCAACGGGTTTGCATACTTCATAATGCCAAGTCGGAAATCGAACAGGCTGAGTGATGCGTCTTGCGATGGTCGAGGTGGTTCGGGTTTGATGGGCGATCGCGTCTCCTCTGGCACTGCGATCGCTTCTAACACCTCCTGCTGGGGGGTAGCAACAGTCGGCAACGCTGGGGGCGGTTCTGTTTCCTGGTAGTCGGGGTAAAGCCTGCCCAAACTGGTGACGATCGTTTGGGCAATCTCGCGATACTCCTCTTGTTTGTTCAGCGTTTTGACCACTGCCTCAATCGCTGCTTCAAGCTGGGAACTTGTGCGTGTGAGCTGATGGACTTCCTGAATTAAGCTTTCCAGGTTCAGATCCTCTAGTTTGGCTGCATCACTTTCCCATTGACGATAGCAAACATAAAACAGCAGCTTTTTGATCCGTAGCAGGTTTGGCTCTGACTCCAAACGTTGAGCAATGGCAACATAGAGCGCTGAAGCATCTGCTAATGGTGGTGGCTCGGCTGATGGTGGTGGCTCGGCGATCGGCGCATCCTCTAAGAGCGCAAGTGCTTTGGCTTGTTGAGGGGGATCGATTGGCGGTGAGGCAGGCGCAGGTATCTGATCAGCCACACTATCAGGCACCGATGCCTGATAAGACACATTATAAAGCCGTTGAAGCTTGCTGATTAATGCGTTGGCAACGAGGGCATATTCTGCTTGTTTACTGAGGGTTTGGACACAGCTGTTGGTGGCGATCGTGAGGCGCTCTAGCGTTGGCATTGACTGATGCAGTTCTGCAATCAAGTCTTGCAGGCGCAGCCCGTCCAGCTTATTCTGATCCGTTTCCCAAACACGTCTACACACATAAAAAGCAAGTTTTTTTATGCGTGACCCATTCCCTGTCGCTTCTAGTTCAACAGCAAGCTGTTCGTAGAGGGCATTGACCGCATGGGGCAGTTGTGGCTCTGCTGCAAGGTTATAGGAGGTTGGATCGTCGTCGTGGTTGTGTTCGACTGGGTAAAGCCGACTGAGTTCTTTGACCAGAATATTCGCGATCAGGGAATATTCGGCTGGTTTGCTCAGTGTGCGAACTGCTGCATCCAGAAAAAGCCGCAGTCGCTCTGGGGTTGGGGCAAGCAGCATCACCTCTTGAATTTGGTCAGAGAGGCTCACTAAATTCAGCTTATTGTGATCGCTTTCCCAGCTATTTTTGCAGGCGTAGAACAGTAGCTTTTTCACACGCAGCACGTTGCGGCTTTGCTCTAGATTACGGATGGTGACCGAGTGCGGGTTCAAAACCTGTGATTCTGGCGACATCAAAATCCGATAGACAGGCACAACCTCACGGATGTTCTTCAGTTCACGCGGTCCGAGGTAGTCGCTATCAACGTGCAGGCTGGCTTTAATGACATCAAAAACCGTCTGTGAGATGCAGATGCCGCCCGGTTCTGCCTCTGTTTGCAAACGTGCCGCAATGTTAACGCCGTTGCCCATCACGTCTGTATCGGTGATGAACATATCGGCTAAGTGGATGCCAATGCGATGTTCTAGCGCATCTTCAGGCGGCAGCTCGATCGCTCGTTCAGTAATGCTTCTTTGGATCTCCATCGCGCACTCAACCGCTTTGACCGCGCTAGTGAAGCACATGAGCAAACCGTCCCCTGTGGATTTCAGGACGCGCCCCTCATACCGTCCACAGAGCTGTTTCATAAACTTGAGATCACGGCGGATCAGGTCAAGTGTATGGTCTTCGTCTACTGACATTCTGGCGCTGAAGCCAACGCAGTCGGTAAAGACAACGGTTGCAAGTGTGCGCTGCCCCCTCAGTTCTGATGTCAGTAAATCGTTGTCCATGAATGTTGACTGGCAAGGGGGCGCAGACCGCAGGGGGAAGCCGTAGGCGGCATCAAAGTGTAGATGGCGTTGGGCGTAGTGTTTGAGGAAACAGCCTGCCGCTAAAACCCTGCATGAGTCATCATACGATCGCACCACGACTCATTTCAGAAGTTGAAAATTTGATTGAAGTTTGATCAAAGACTGTCAAACAATGTCAGCACCACAGGCAATTCAATTGTAGACACTCCTCTGAGTAGAGTGCCCTAATGTCTAAAGTTTTGCACGCCGATAGGGAAATTGGGGATAAAGGGGATAAAGATGAGGGATGAAGGGGGAGGAGGAAGGATAGGCTATTTTGACTACAGGCTGCTGACTACCGATCCCTAATATCCAAGCTTTTTGTTGGCTCTAAGTAACTGCTGACTTTTACTCCTCACCCCTCTCCCCAGCCAGCCGTGTGAAACTTTGCACGACCAACGGCACAGCGCCAAAAAGAATAATCCCAGCGACGAAGAGGCTGATCGCTCCGTCTGCCCAGAGCCAGTGGAGTGCTGCAACCGCGATCGCGGCGAGAATAACACCGATGCAGCTTATAGCGTCTGCCAGGACATGGAGAAAAGCTCCGCGCAGATTAAGGTCGTGGTCGCTACCGCGATGCAACAGAGCAATATTGGCGCTGTTTACAGCAAGCCCAATGCCGGCTGTCAGGAGCATCGGCAGACTGGCGATCGTCTCTGGAGGAGTTTGCAGCCGTTGGAGTGCTTCCCAACCAATCCACAGGGCGATCGCAACGAGTCCTAACCCATTCAGCAAGGCTGCCCAGGTTTCCCAGGCGGCAACTGGCTGAGTTGCAAGCGGTGTTGCCACGATGTCTGTCAGCGAATCACTCAATAGGCTCCGTTTGGGGCGTTGAGAAAGCCGAGTTGCCAGGAGCGCCAGCAGCAGTGCCATACTGTCGGCTGCCATATGTCCGGCTTCGGCAATCAGCGCCAAACTGTCACTGGTCAAGCCAACGATGAGTTCAGCGATCGCAAAACCACCGATCAGCAGGAGTGCGATCGCTAACTGAGTTTGCTTGGCTTGAAGGTCGATTGTTTGTGTGGCGGGTGCATGGGGATGGTGGCAGTCGGCGGAATGTTGATGCATATGCAAAGAGACGATGGCAGCTAGAGGTTAAGGACAATGCTTCCCCTGGTCAATTCTATCGCCTGCTCACAGTTGTTCTACTGCTAACAAGTGGGGCGATCGTTTGTGGCATTGTCAAAAATGGTCTTCTCCAGTCGCCGATTGGTCAAGCAAGCCATAAGATGATGTCAGGGCTTTAGGAGTTGTGCTATGAACCGTCCCCAGACCGCTCCCATGACTGAGCAAGAGCGCCAAACGCTAAGTCGTGTGATTGATTATAGTCAGGCAACATCCATTCCAGCGCTGTGGGCGATCGCGGCACAACGCTTCAGCCAAAACACTGCCGTTTACGATCCTCACGCCGAGCCAGTGATTAAGCTCACCTATGCTGATCTCTACCAGCAGATGCAGCAGTTTGCGGTAGGGCTACAGGCGCTAGGCATACAGCCAGGTGAGCACATCGCCTTATTCTCCGATAACAACCCCCGCTGGCTCGTTGCCGATCAGGGCATTATGATGGCAGGTGCCGCCAATGCCGTGCGTGGCTCTCAGGCAGACCGTGATGAATTACTATTTATTCTTAAGCATAGCGATAGCGTCGCACTGGTCGTGCAAGATCAGGCAACGTTAACAAAGCTGGCTCAAGGTCTGGAGTCCTTGCCACTACGGTTCATTGTGCTACTTACAGATGAAACGCCATCATCTGTAGGTGCCGTCAAGACGCTAAATTTTTCGCAATTGATGCAGGCGGGCGCAGGTCATACACTTCAACCTGTAATGCTGGAGCGTGACTCGCTAGCAACCTTGATGTATACCTCTGGCACGTCTGGTATGCCAAAAGGGGTCATGTTGAGCCACAACAATTTATTGTCTCAAGTAACAGCCGCTGCCTCAGTGGTCAATCCGCAGAATGGTCGTGTGTTAAGCATTCTGCCTATCTGGCACTGCTATGAGCGCACGTTTGAATATTTTATCTTTGCCTATGGCTGCACTCAGGCTTACACCAACATTCGCTACGTCAAGAAAGACTTAAAGGATTTCAAGCCAAATTATATGGTGGCAGTGCCACGGCTATGGGAGTCCATTTATGAGGGTGTGCAAAAGCAGTTTCGGGAGCAGCCCGCTAGTAAACAACGGCTAGCCAACTTCTTTTTGGGCGTGAGCCATCGCTATGTTGCGGCACGTCGTCTTGTGCAAGGCGTAAGTTTGGAAAATCTCCAGCCATCGATCGCCCAACGCCTTGCTGCTGCTGTTCAAGCTGCTGTTTTATGGTTGCCCCATCAACTGGGCGATCGCCTGGTGTACAAAAAGGTGCGAGCAGGCATTGGGGGAGAGGTCGCCTTTTTTGTCAGTGGTGGAGGTTCGATCGCTGAACACCTGGAAGATTTTTTTGAAGTCGTTGGTATTCCAATTTTGGGCGGCTATGGGCTGACCGAAACCGCGCCGATTACTCACGTTCGTCGCCCCTGGCGCAACATTCGTGGTGGTGATGGGCAACCCCTACGCGATACTGAAACACGCATTGTCGATCTTGAAACCCGCCAACCCCTACCATACCTAAAGCAAGGGCTGGTCTTAATTCGTGGTCCTCAGGTCATGCAGGGATACTACAAAAACCCTGAAGCAACAGCTAAGGCGATCGACCCCGATGGCTGGTTCAACACAGGCGATTTGGGTTGGGTGACTGAACAGGGCGACCTGATCATCACCGGACGTGCTAAAGACACGATCGTCCTGACGAGCGGTGAAAATATCGAACCCCAGCCCATTGAAGATGCCTGCCTCCGCAGCCCCTACATTGACCAGATAATGCTTGTTGGTCAGGATCAAAAAGTGCTGGGAGCGCTGATTGTGCCCAATCTAGAAGCCTTGCAAAAGTGGGCAGCCGCGCAGAATCTTGAGTTGCAATTGCCTGGTGAGGAGAGGAGTCAGGAGTCAGAAAGCAGAAAGCAGAAAGCAGAAGCAACTCAAAACTCTTCACCTCTCTCTCCTCTCTCCTCACCCCTCACTTTAGACAGCAAACCTGTTCAAGATCTAGTACGGCAGGAACTCAACCGGGAAGTGAAGAATCGTCCGGGTTATCGGGCAGATGATCGCATTGGTCCGTTTCGGCTGTTGTTGGAACCGTTTACGATCGACAATGGGTTGTTGACACAAACGCTAAAAATCCGGCGTAATGTCGTGGCGGAACGGTACCAGGGTATGATTAACGAGATGTTCGTTGGATAGTCTGGCACAAGCTACGATATCTAATTGGCGGTGACTGCTAAAGGGGTGGCATGAGCGCCATAAGTGGCATCGGTACAATGTGACGGGTGTGTCTCGGCATCATGGCTTACTAACGCACTCGCCAACGGACGCTTTGTCCTCCAACAATTTCTCGCAACCAACGTTTATGGATGTTTCTCAATCTCACCTGCTGCTGAAGCGCACGATTAACGTTAAGGCGATCGTCACTGCTCGATGGAAAGATGACGCACAGCAACAGCTTCAGGCGCAGCTTAACCAGCTCGACAACCAGCTCCAGCAGCTCGAAATGCAAGGGCAGCGCATGATTGCCGAAATTCAGAAGCAGAGCCTCAAGCCACCCGGTCCTGAAACGCTCCAGCAAATTGATGGCATCCAAATTCAGGTGAACGAAAAAAAGAGCGAGTTTCTGGAGCAAAAAAACCAAATTTTGCAGCAGCTTCAGCAAATTCAACTGCTAGAGCTAGATCAAGAGGTGCAGCAGGGGCAGATCGACAGCATTTTTCGGGTCGAAACGGGTGACAACTTGATCGAAAAAATGCAGGTTGAAATTTTGCTGCGTGATGGCGTCGTAGAGGCTATTCGGGGAGCCGTTTAAGAAATAGCTGTGACAATCGATTGACGATCGCCACCTCTCAGTTGTGGCATCACCGCACCTGCCGTCTTTACTTATTTTCTGACTGGACTCACTCCATGATTTACGAAGTCTTCATGCCTGCACTTAGCTCCACGATGACCGAGGGGAAAATTGTTTCCTGGGTCAAAGCACCCGGCGATAAGGTCGAAAAAGGTGAAACCGTCGTCGTGGTGGAATCTGACAAAGCAGATATGGATGTGGAGTCCTTTTATGAAGGCTACTTAGGCTTAATTGTGGTGCCAGCAGGTGAAAGTGCTCCGGTCGGAGCGGCGATCGCCCTGATTGCCGAAACTGAAGCTGAAATCGCCACGGCTCAACAGCAAGCAGCGGGACAAGCGGCTCCTGTTGAAACCCCAGGCGCGATCGCAGATAACAAAGACGCGGTGGCAGCAGTGGCGGCTCCAGTCGCCTCTGTGCAAAACGGGAATGCAGCAGGGAGTGCAACCACTCCAAACGGGCGGGTTGTTGTTTCTCCTCGCGCCCGTAAACTGGCAAAAGATCTGAAAGTTGACCTGAATACTCTCAGCGGCACTGGACCGCACGGACGCATCGTTGCCGAAGATGTCGAGGCTGCTGCTGGTAGACCTGCTGCTAAAGCCCCTACTGCACCGCCGCCGCCACTGCCCTCAGTCACGCCCCCTGTTGCCAAACCAGCCGTAGCGCCTCCTGCTCCTGTGGTTGCTGGGCAGCAAGTACCACTGACAACCCTGCAAAACGCAGTCGTACGGAATATGGTAGCCAGCCTGGAAGTTCCTACTTACCACGTTGGCTATACGATCACAACCGACAATCTGGACAAACTGTACAAGCAAATCAAGTCCAAAGGCGTGACCATGACGGCACTGCTGGCAAAAGCCGTTGCTGTCACGCTGCAAAAACATCCGCTTCTGAATGCAAGCTACGTCAACCAGAGTCTTTCACAGCCAGCGGCAATCAATGTGGCGGTTGCAGTGGCAATGGACGATGGTGGACTGATTACGCCTGTGTTGCAGCAAGCCGATCAGTTGGATATCTATACCCTATCGCGCACCTGGAAAAGCCTGGTCGATCGTGCCAGAGCGAAGCAGTTGCAGCCAGAAGAGTACAGCTCCGGCACCTTCACGATTTCTAATCTTGGTATGTTTGGGGTCGATCGCTTTGATGCTATTTTGCCTCCTGGCACAGGAGCCATTCTGGCGATCGGCGCGTCTCTTCCTGCCGTTGTTGCTACGGATGACGGCTTCTTCGGCGTGAAACGTCAAATGCAGGTCAATCTCACTGCTGACCATCGCATCATCTACGGTGCCCATGCTGCTGCTTTCCTGAAGGATCTGGCAAAGCTGATTGAAACCAACGCCCAGTCCCTCACACTGTAGGGCATGACCTACAGGTCAGATCTACCGAATACCCCAGCGTCGCCGCCAACTGGATGTTGACTCCAAGGTACTTTGCTGTTGCTCCTGGTAATGCTGCTCCAGAATCGTTGTGGCATCTCCTTTCAATGTGGGATCGCGATACGGTACGGCTGCCCGTGTTTGCAAATGCTCCTGCTCTAGTTGTGTCAGGGGATGCAGCGTTTGAGTATCAAAGCTGCCGATCGTGCCCTGTGACCACTCGTGTGGCAAGTGGTTAACATCAGGTGGTAGCGTTCCCAGGCAAAACCCTGCCGATCGCATTGCTGATCGCACTGCCGCCGAGCGGGAATAAGTTGCGAGTTTACCGTCTGGTGCCAGGCAGCGTGCCACCAGAGCAAAAAACTCGATCGTCCATAGCTGCGGGCAGCGACGTGGCGAGAATGGGTCAAAGAAAATAGCATCCGCCTGAAAGCCTGAAGTGCAGAGCGTCTGGACGGTTTGGCGGGCATCACCGAGCAAGAGTGTTGCCGTCAGGTGAGGCAAAGTGCAAGCGTGCGTCAGCGCCATTTGTTGCAAAACTGCTTGTACCGTTGCCGACCAGCCATCCACCAGGGACGGGGCGATCGCCGCCTGTGGCACAGTGGCATCTAACTCTAGTGCATAGAGTTCCACCTGACACTCTGGGTTCACTGCCCAAATGGTTTCCAGCGCTGCCGCCGTGTTGTAGCCCAGTCCGTAGCAAATGTCCAGCAGCCGCAGATGATGACGGTGCGCTTTCGTCATTAGCTCAGTTGCTACTACGAACTTTGAAACTGCCTCAGCGCGTGCGCCTTGAAGGCTATGGAACGACTCGCCAAAGTCTTCCGAAAAGAAAGTGAACGAGCCATCTGCGGTCGGCTGCGGCACCCAGGGTTGTAAAGGCATGAGAGAAGAGCATCACTTAAATGCAGAATTTGGATGCAAAGTACCTACGGGAAATTACGTATTTCTCATCGTTATAGTTTTCCTTTATCCGTAGAAAGCTAGATTGACTGCTAAAAGAACTAAATGCTTTTTAATCTCTAATCCTTCGATTGTTTCTGGTGAAATACATTTACCCACGTAGGCACATTCTAGTTTCGTAACATCATACCTATTGCCTAAACCCTCCTCAAAAATGAGAAAGGAAGCCAGCCGAGTCTCTTTGTCAAAATGAGAGAGGGCTTAAAGCCCTTCGTTAGTGTCCGATCAATTGGTACTTTAATTCTCGATCCTACACAAAGATGTTTCTTGGGTGGAGAGGACAAACTCCACCCCACACGGCAAATAGCTACAGGTGATTAGCACTACATTCTGAAAGACCGCCAACCAGCGTGCCATCGTTCCAGTCCAGCGTGTCACCGACTCTTTCGCCATTGTGGTAGGCAGCAAGAAGGACTTCGCTCGTTTTGCCCCAGGCGATCGCACCAGTCGCATCCAGACCGATCGCGCCCAAATCGCGCTGATGCTGGTGTGCCTCTTTAAACGAACGTTCGAAAGCGCCTACCAGCGGTTGTCCATCGTCTACCCGCACGACAATACGGGCTGCCAGACATTCGTCGATAATATCTTCGCCAATGCCAGTACAACTGACTGCCGCGTGAGCCGTCGCATAGTTGCCCGCAGGCATGGCAGAGTCGCTAACGCGCCCAATACGTTCAAAGCCTTTGCCACCCGTTGACGTGCCGACTGCAATGCGTCCTTGATTGTCTAGAACAACAACGCCGATCGTGCCACGCCTAGATGTATCCTCAACAAGTTCGCGTTCGGCTACAACGCCCGCCATCTCTCTCGAAAAATTGCCCTGGCGTTCCTGTATCCATTCTTGAAGCCGAATTTCTGTCAGGGGATCGTAGGCGGGTAGCTCGAGTTCGCGTAATAGTTCAGCGGCTCCCACATCCGACAGAACGCGATCGTGGGAGGTTTGCAACGCTTTTGCTAAGTGAATGGGATTCTGCACCCGTGAAACGTTGATGACACCGCTAAAGCGTTGGCTGGCTCCATCCATCAGGGCAGCGCTCATGCGGATTTGTCCATCTGACTGCAAAACAGAGCCAGTGCCAGCATTAAAGCGGGGATCATCTTCTAACATCTGGCAGCCATGAATGACCGCTGCTGAAGCCGCTGCGCCTGACAGCAGCAACTCATAGACTTCATCAATCACTCGATACAGCGATTTGCGTACCGACTCAGCCCCGCCCTTACCTTTTAGGGAACTTCCGGCTCCACCGTGAATAATCAGCTTGGGTTGCACCCGTTCTGCTGTCATGATTGAACCTCTGTGCTGTAAACGTTTTACTACCATTAAGTAACAGTAGCGGAAAGAAAACTGCTAACAGCTAACAACTAACCACTTCCTTGTATGCCTAAGGACTTTACGACCCACAGCTAAAGGCTCTGAGAACGACGGCGGCGGCAACGCTCTGAGCAGTATTTCACTTCATTCCAGCAATCTTCCCACTTTTTGCGCCAGGTGAAGGGACGATCGCACACAGGGCAGATTTTTGTTGGTAAGTCAGCTTTTGAGCGGGCGCGTCCCATGATGGTGAGGGGGAGAAGGTAATAGTAGAGGGTCAGGCGATAGAATGCAGAATTAGCGCAGAACACAACACAATCTGTACTGTCTAGTTCTTACTCTTCACCTTTAACACATGGCTGAGTCGGTTTTGGCAACGATTCGCATTGTCCTGGTTGAACCAGCGGGTGCGCTGAATGTGGGTGCGATCGCCCGTGTCATGAAAAACATGGGCTTGCAGCATTTGGTGCTTGTGAACCCACAGTGCGATCGGCTTGGTGCAGACGCGCTGCTAATGGCGGTTCATGCGGCGGATGTGTTGGCAGCGGCGACAGTGGTAGCAACGCTGCCGGAGGCATTGCACGGATGCCAACGAGCGATCGCGACCACTGCCCGTCCCAGGGTCGACACCATCTTAGAGTCTCCTAGAACTGCCCTGCCCTGGCTACTGGAACCGCTCCACTTGGAAACAGGACAGGTAACTGGGGCGCTGATCTTTGGTCCCGAAGACCGAGGGTTGAGCAATGAAGAACTCAATCATGCCCAGCGTTTTGTGGCGATTCCGTCTCATCCTGAGTATGCGGCGCTAAACCTGGCACAAGCAGTGGCAATCTGCTGCTATGAGTTGTACCAATTTCTTTCCCCCCTTGCCGTCCCTCTCCCCGTCGCTCCGTCGCCTCTTCCTGCTTCCTTCTCTCCTCTCCCCTTTGCGCCCGCTTCTCTCGATGTTTTAGAGGGCTATTATCAACAGTTAGAGGCGGTTTTGCTAGCGATCGGCTATCTGCACCCCCACACAGCAGCCAGCCGTATGCACAAGTTTCGGCGCTTGTTTAATCGGGCACTGCCCTCTAGCGATGAGGTGGCAATGTTGCGGGGCATTTTGAGCCAGGTTGAATGGGCAACTCAAAAAGCTGGGAGGTGCGACAAGCCTACAAAGAGCGATCGCACACCCACGGATGACTGAATGGCAGGAGCTAAAAGGATATAGACATCTTGCCCAAGGATTGATGTCGGTCGCCAAGAAACCACGTTTTTTTTGGGAGAGGTTAGTCTACAATTCTGATAGCTTGGGCGGCAATGCAAGCGAGCAGCAAAATGTGGTTAGCGCTGTCAGTATTGCTCTGCTACTGTAAAGCGAGGATTGCATCTCACGTTTGCGTCAGCCTTAATCGTTTCTCTCAGCTTTTTGTTGGAGTGTGTTATGCCAGAGTCGGGCGGTTTGTCGCGCAGATCACGCAGTGGTGATTCCTTCTCTTCCACTCAAATGCCTGGATCAGAGCGATCGTTGCGTGATCACCCAAACGCTCAACGGCAATCGCCACTAGAGCAACCGCGGTCAAGCTCTCATCAACCTTCTGGCACAAGAGACCCTGGTTCACAAAAGGTAGGCAGCAGCGCCCGTACCAACAAACGGCAGCGGGGAAACCTTTGGCAAATTTTGTTTGGACAGGGAAGTAAGCGACAGTCGCATCGATCGAAGCAACAGCCAACAACGCGGAAAGATATCAAGGCGGCTAACGTTGATTCACCGCGCAACTTTTTTCAGCGGTCGAAGGCTAACGATCGATCGCGCCTTAGCAAGGACCAGGCTGCTGCGAAATTAGCTGATGAACAAGTGCGGCAAGCGGTCTTTGGGCGATCGCGGCAATTTGGCGGCTCTTCCTCTACCGTTAACGCTGTGTCGTCACGCGGAAAGTTACCTAATATCAAAGAGGGCCGCGGTGCCTTAAAATCTGGTTCACGGGCTATTCCAGCGTTTCAGTTGTCATCCCAAACGGGAGCGCGAGATCAAGCAAGTTCTTCCTCACAGCGACAGGTGGGACGGTCTCCAGCTCGTCGTGGGCTGTCTACCAAACGTCGCAACGGCTTGGGGAGCGCTGAAAGTTCGCAGGGCGTTGACTGGAGCATGCGATCGTCCCCCTCTACTCAGAAGCGCGATACTCCAGCTCGCCCGCGATCGCGCGGCTTTTCCGCAGGGCTTTATGCAGCGCGGATGCTAATTTTGAGCGTTGGCATCGGCGTTTTGGCTGGCACGGTGATGTCGATGCTTGATCCAGCGGCTCGTTTATCCGCAGGTGCATCGCAGCAAGCAACCTCAAAAGGTGGTGCTGCTGGAAGCACACTGATAGCCCAGTCAGCCGTAATGTCCCAGGGCGCGACGACAGAAAGTTCTTCAGCAGCGCAACAACCCCAAATCGGGCAAGAACTGACATCCCTTAAAGCGGCGCTGCAAACGCTGGCATTGCAGCATCCTAAACTCACACCGGGAATGTTCCTGTTTGATCTGGATACCAATGCCTATATGGATCTCAATGGTGGTGCTTCTTTCGCTGCCGCTAGCACCATCAAGGTGCCGATTTTAGTCGCTTTTTTCCAGGATGTTGACGAAGGTAAAATTCGTCTGGACGAGCGGCTCACAATGCAAAAAGAATTAGTGGCAGGCGGCTCAGGTGAACTGCAAGGGTTGCCTGTGGGCACACAGCTCACAGCGCTGGAAACCGCAACCAAAATGATTACCATTAGCGACAACACAGCTACGAATATGATCATCGCTCGCTTGGGCGGTATCGCAGCCTTAAACCAGCGGTTTCAGTCTTGGGGGCTGGTTTCTACAACACTCAACAATCTATTGCCCGACTTAAGTGGCACGAATATGACTAGCCCCAAGGAGCTGGCATTTCTGATGACACGTATTAGTCAGGGGGAACTGGTTTCGATGCGATCGCGCGATCGCGTGTTGGACATCATGCGGGGTACGGTCAACCGCAGCCAACTGCCTCAGGGTTTGGGTAAGGGCGCAACGATCGCTCACAAAACTGGTGATATTGGCGGTCTGATTGGCGATGTTGGCTTGATTGATATGCCCAATGGCAAGCGTTACTCGCTGACGGTGCTGGTGAAGCGCTCGTTCAATGACGATAGCGCTTATGACCTGGTGGCAAATACGTCACGCGCTGTTTATCAGTACTTCAACCGTGTTCCGGCAGCCCAACCCCGTCCGGCTGTAAGTCCTGCAACGGCACCAGAGCAAACACCGCCTAGAGCTGAAAACAGTGTGCCTGTTGATCCTGATCGTGCCCTTAGCCTTCCCGCCCATACTGCCATGATCCAGTTTCCCTAAGGTCAAGCTATACGGCAGTTAGCCGAGCGCTCGCCAGCCAAGCAAATTCCGCCTTTAGATGTTCAATGGGGTAGGAGTAATGGCAGTAAGGTCGATCGGTTCCAGGCTGCTGTTAAGCGTTTCGGCTTCCAATGCCTCGGTTTGTAGCTCATCCAAAGATTGCCAGATTTGGTTAAGTAATGGCTCTAACCCAATACGTGCGACGGCTGAAATTTGAAAAACAGGCACCCGGCTTAATGCGTGCAGTTGCGCTGCAAGGCTATCAATCGCTTCAGTTTCCTGGCTCATCGCATCCAGTTTACTAAGCGCTAAGAGCTGGGGACGCTCGGTCAGGCCGCGCCCATACGCATGGAGTTCCTGCTGGATGGTATGGTAATCGGCGATCGGATCAGGGCTTGTCACATCAATGAGATGCAAGAGCAACCGCGTCCGCTCAACGTGGCGTAGAAAGTCATGCCCCAAGCCTGTTCCCAGGTGTGCGCCTTCAATCAGACCCGGAATATCAGCAAAGACAGTACCGTCTCCCGTTGGCTTACGAACCACGCCCAAATTGGGCACTAGCGTTGTAAAGGGATAATCAGCAATCTTGGGTCGAGCCGCAGACAGTGCCGCAATCAGCGTTGATTTACCTGCATTTGGCAAACCAATAATGCCTACTTCAGCCAGCAGCTTCAGTTCCATACGCAGAAAGCGGGCTTCTCCGGGCAGTCCGGGTAAGGCTCGCTCAGGGGCACGGTTACGATTACTAAGAAAGTGCTGATTGCCTAACCCGCCTTTGCCCCCTTTCGCGACACAGAACGTTTGGTTCGGGTCAACTAAATCGCCCAATAGTTCACCCGTTTCTGCGTCATAAATCATCGTGCCGCACGGAACCTCAATGATGCGATCGTGCCCTGCGGCTCCTGTACGGTTGTTTGGTCCACCCCGTTGTCCATCGTCTGCTTTAAACAGATGGTTGTAGCGAAAATCCAGCAGCGTTTGCAGGTTCTCCACTGCGCGAAAAATTATCGAACCGCCTCGACCACCGTTACCGCCCGACGGTCCCCCAGCAGGCACGTACTTTTCCCGACGAAAGGCAACTAGCCCATCACCACCATTTCCTGCCTGTACCTGAACTTCTGCCTGATCAATAAATTGCATGGTGCAAAACGAAAGCATTCACTCTTCATCATAGGCTTTTCATCGTAGGCAATGGCAGCAAATGCCAGAGCAACCTTTTTAGATGTAGACCTTACACAGGTGTGGCGATCGCCATGTGACTGCGGCAAACTTAGCCGAACGGCGGCTAGGAGCTAGCCCTCCCTTCCTAAGGAACATGAGGTTTCTGTAAAGCATCCGAAATCTTGAAAACCACGTTGTATGTAATGATTCGCCCCAAGACTGATCGGTTCTACTTGATCCCACCCTTGCAGGAGCTTCACCAATGAACTATTTCTCAACTGTCATTTCGTTATTGCGCGATCGCAAAGAATTTTTGGCGGAAATTTATGACGGTGTGGGGCTGAAAACCAAAATGGCGGCGCTCCTTATTTCCAGTTCGTGCTTCTTCGCTCTTTATGGAGCAATTATTGGCTCCTATCATAGCCTGCCTCAAGTTGCTTCTTCTGCTATCAAGTTACCTGCCTTATACCTGATTACCTTAGTCATCTGTTTGCCAACGCTATACATTTTTAATGCGCTCTTTGGCTCTAAACAGACGATCGGGCAACATTTCAC
>DATNQS010000245.1:0-7902 GCA_036703925.1 Candidatus Sericytochromatia bacterium | reverse complement strand
ACGGCTAGAGAGGTGTGCCAACGTTGCAGCTACTGTCGCTTGACGGCAACGTGCCACAAATAAGAAAGAAGCCCCCGGAGGTCGCTGGGGGCTTTTGCGTGTGATGAAGTAATGAAGCGAGTGGTTCAAATGTACTAAATTTGATTGTGCTTGTCAACCTTCTGTAAATTTTGAGCGGGCGGTGCAACTTTCCTGGCAGGATAAAAAACTCTGCGGAATGACTGCTATTGGGTGTGGAGAATTGAGAGACGTGTTTCCTTCTGTTGCGATCGTTCTGCTTGCCCCCCGTCAAACTTTTTATGTCATACCACTCTTTTCAAGCCTTGCAGAATCCAGTGCTCTCAGTGGTAGCAGTGTCACCCCAGCCTGCACTCAACGCTTCTCTGATCGGCTTTCTCGTCATCGCGTTTGCTCTCAGTCTTGTGCTCACATCCTTTGGCTATAAAAAGTATCGTGCTCATCAGCGATCGCGGTTGCTGAAGCGCCAAATTGCCATACTAGAAACAATGTGGCGTATCAACTCAGTCAAACGAGAGCACTGAAACCTTTGGCTCAAATTTTACTATGGTGACACCGTAGTGTTCTGTCAAACATTTTGGAGGGTAGATGCCAGTGGTAAAACGTTTAACGACACACTGAATCCTATAAAAATGAAGGCTGTAAGCGTAAGCAGCCTTTGCCTTTACTAATGCAGTTTGGACTTGTATTTCTTCTATCCTGCACTCTTTGGTTAAGCATCTCGACAGGAACTGCTTACGTCGAAATCCCGTTTTAAGCTGTTGTAACGCTTTCCACGGGGAAAAGCGGTGGTACGTTGCTTGCCCCTAATGAGGTTCGCTAGCTTCAGCTTGTTGTGGCAGGCTGATCACATAACGGTAGCCTGATTCAGGCGAGCCTTGAATGGTAATTTTTCCGTTGTGCATTTTAGCGATTTGACGGCTGAGCAGCAAGCCGAGATTTCTATGGGAATTGGCTACTAACGCTTCTTGAGCATTGTGCAACCGAGTAACAGGCCCGGCTGTTTTAACAGTTGCTGCCCCACTGGTAGCAGCGTCTTTTTCTACTAGGCGAGACGCACGGTGATTTTCTGTTGATTGGTGATTTTCTGCGGATTCTACAGTAGTGCTGCTAGCGATCGACAGCGGCAAAGGTAACAGCGAGGCACCATGACCATTCACCTCACTATACGGCAGACCTTCTCCTAACCAAGGATGGGACACCCACACAGAAATAGTGAGATTGCCACTCCGATAGGACACATGGATACGAATATTGCTGCTAGTACTGGAGGCTTGAATCACGCTGAAGATCAGATGGTAAAGCATCTGACGGACTTTATCTTTGTCCAACATCCAAATGCGACGGATGGGTTCGACTGAGAGACGAATCTGCTGTTCGCGGCGACGCGCTGCCTGTTCTAGCGTGTTGATTGCTTGCTGACAGAGCATTTCAATATCTACGGAGGCGAGCTGTAACTGGTTGCTGTCTCTAGAATTTGACAGTTCTAAAATCTCATTGACTAGCGATAGCAGGTATTGTCCACTATGGTGAATGATGCCTAAATATTCTTTTTGCTTGCTTGTGAGGGGTCCATAAATTTCACTAGTCAGCACGCTTGCCATGCCCATGACTGATGTCAGTGGCGTGCAGAGCTCTTGCGTCAGTTGGTTCAAGAGCTCTGCTTTAAGCTGACTGGCGATCGATGGGTTTGCAACAGTCGTGGTTGTGACAGTTGTTTTAGGCGCATGCTTGCGAATATCGCTTTTGGCAGCCGCTGATGCCACTGCTGCTCGGCTCACTGCTTGCTGGCGCTCAAATTCGCTTATGCTCCAGCGGGCAGTTAGTACTAAAAATTCGACTTCCTGATTAGAAAAGCGGTGGGGTCTCAAGTCCATGACAGCAAGAGTCCCAATGCATACACCACCCGAAGTGATAAGCGGCACCCCTAGATATGCTCGTACGCCATATTGCTGGGTCAGGAGACTATGAGCAAAAGCGGGGTGGGTAAACGTGTCATCGATCGCTAAGACCTGATGACTATCAACTACGTGAGCGCAGAAAGACTCAGAACGGGGAAGCTGACGGGAGGTTGCCAAGTCATTCATTAGCCCCAGCCGAGACAAGCCAACAGAAGCCTTGAAATGTTGATAATGCTGATCCATTAAGCTCAAGATGCAGATAGGCGTGTTGAGCGAATGGATGGCTGTCTGAGTGGCTTCGTCGAAGACAGGGAGGGTTGCGGTCTCTAATAGATTTAATGCTGCGATCGCCAACGTACGTTGCTGCTCTCGTGTTGAGACAGTTTCACCGTCAAGACGACAAAACAACCGATTGTCAGGATGTATCATTCCGACCTTTATCCCCCGTATGTCACCGTAGAACCCTCGCTAAACCTCAAGGGCTTTTAACTATACTCATCGTTCCCTAACATATGCTGGGACGAACGCTGGCAAAGCAACGGAGATTACTGAACTTTTGACCTCATCGCTGTTTTCGGTCGGGAAGGAATACGGAGGGGGCGAGAGATAATAAATAGGGCAATTAAAGTAAAAGGTGGCGCTTAGTGTACAAAGTGGCGCTCAAGATGTTTGTAGTTACTCTCTATCACCGCTACTCGCAATGTCTGCTTCTTTAGCCGATGATTAGATCTAAAAGCGGTTCACCTGTCAGGCAAGCCCAATGGCACGCAAACAAATCAGGGGTTTGAACCTTTAGGCTGGCGATCGCTGGTGCTGCCGGAAAGGGAAGCAGGCGATCGAAGCACACTGCGCCCTCCTGCCAACCAAACTGCATCAGGTAGACGGCAGGCGACGCATTGAGCGATCGCAACAACCGCTGACCAAGTGCATAAAGGGGTTGTCGTTGGTGATCTGACAGATGGATGGGTTGCGTGTAGCCTGACGTGGATGCCGTGTTTACCAGGTCTGCACCCTGCTTGCTACCAATCACTTCACCATAAAGCGCGCCTTTTGCCGTAAGGACTATGGGTAGCCAGAATGTACCGTCACCTGTAATGTATTGCCACACCTCAAGCCGTTTGCGTAAGCCAGCTACATCACGGCAGGTTGCATAAAGTGTCTGTGCTGGAAACACCAGCGTCTCTGGTACAGAAAGCGTCAGTGGGCATAGGAGATGAGCGCCCACTATTCCAGCGTTAAGGGACAGATCGGAAGCTGAAATTACCTTCACATCTGTAGTCTCTAAACCAGCACTCGACCCAACGCTTATGGCACGTTCTAAAGCAGACACCATCGTTGTAGTCTCTGCTGAACCGACGGACTCAACAACAATAAGCACCTGAGTTATTAAACCTTAAGCGTTCCCAAAGCTGGGGAGGGCAGCATCCATGCCTTTTGGAAAGCTAGGTAGATCAAGATGGGTTTGACGACGAGTTCTCACTGCCAGACGATAGCTAACGCTTTGTAGCTCGGCATGAAGCTGACGGTTTTCGCGCTGAATTTGAGTTACTTTTTCGCGAATGGGCACCATCCGTTCGGCAAATTTTTGACGATAAATTTTGGGCAGTTCCTGGACTACCTGCTCCAACATGCGGGAGCGATCGGTCAGTTCTTGCACCGATTGCCGTAACTGGTAGACTTCTGTATCGCGATCGGCAATCTGTTCCTGATAGAACGTTACTTGTTGTTCGACGCCTTGCAATTGTTCACGCAGGGCACGCACTTCAGACAAATGGCGCTCCGACACTTCGGGGCTAGGCATAAAGCTAGCGTTGCCTTTTACCAGGCGAAAAAGCTCCTGAGATAGCTGCTGCACGAGGTTATCGCGCATCTGTAGCTCTTCGCGGAGGCGGGCTGCCTCAGTTTGCAGGTTGGGCAGTGTTTGGCTCTCAGAATAGGTCACGTCTTTAGAACTCCATTTTCGATAGCATCAGGTTGGCTTAAGTGAGATTCCCAACGGCGTGGGGCAGAGGTGCGGCGAATCTCCCGCCAAATTGCGGTTGCAGCTAATGTAGCATCTGCAACTGCAATTGATACCTGATTTATGCCTTCTTTTAAATCACCAATGGCAAAGAGTCGGGGATGAGAGGTGCGACACATTGTATCTGTAACTAAGTTCTCACCCTTCCACTGCAAGTCCAACTCTTTGAGATACTCGTTAAAGTAGTGCGAACCCATCGCTACGAGCCCTGTTTCTAGCTCTACCGTTGAGCCATCAGTAAGTGCAACACCGGTCATTTCGTGGTTATGCCCCAGAAACTTGGCGATCGGTGTTTCTACTAGCGGGTAGCCATGCTCCTGCAATTTCTGACGCATCGCTTCACCCACCTCACAAAGTCCTTGCGTAAAGACAGTGATGTAAGGGGTAAACCAGTTCAACACAAACGCTGTGTTGATAGCAGCTTCGGAGCCAACAAACAGTCCGCACTGCTTGTCAGCAATCTCATAGCCATCGCAAATCATGCAGACGTGCAGATTGTAGCCTGCGTAGTCGTACACGTTTTGCATATCGTCAAGATGGGGCAGTTGATCGATAATGCCGCTTGCTGCCACCACATACCTACTGCGAAACACTGGATAGAGGCTGTCTTGCTTGCCAACCTTCACCTTAACTGCAAAAGTTTCGCCTTCATCGCGTACCGCTTCAACAAAGCCAGCGAGGTAGTCGCCCTCTAACGAGAGTACGTGCTGCTGGCCCTGCTGCAAGAGTGTGCGTCCAGGCGTGTCGGGTGGAAGCCCCAGATAGTTTCGTAAGTCCTGCATCCAGAACGATCGCCCTCGACCTTTCTCAATGACCAAACAAGAAAGTCGATAGCGTTGCAAATACATCGCCGCTGCCAGCCCACCGGCACCACCGCCCACGATGATGACATCGTAGAGGTGGTTCAACCGCTGATCCAGATTCTTTTTGGAAAGCTTCATGGGCTTACTGCGTTTAAAGACTGATTGCGTTTGAAGACAATGAAGGTGAGGATTTCCCCTAACTCCTCCAGTGTAAGCAGTTTACAGCGATTTTGGGGAGGTAGAACTATGCCTCTACCGCTTCTGCTTCAACTTCTGGAATTTCTTGCTTAATCGTGAGAAAACGGATCACTTCCTCACTCAAACGCATGGCACGTTCTAGTGGAGCAACCTGGCTACCATCGCTCTGGTAGTTGATTTGGATATAGATGCCTTCACGGTTTTTTTGAATTTCGTATGCCAGACGGCGCTTGCCTCGATGCTGTGTTTCCAGCACGTTTGCACCATTTTCACGCAGAATGGTTTGATACTTTTCGATCGCCTGGTCAACGGCTTCTTCGTTCAGGTCGGGACGAAGAATATACATCGTTTCGTAGAAATATTCCATGTTCGCTAATCTCCTTATGGACTAATGGCTTCGTGAGGAACGGCGAAGACGCGGAGGCGATGCAGTACAAGCACCACTGCGTGAGCGATCGCTCATTCCTGGTTTAGAAGCAAGGATTCATAATTCTATCGCCTTTCCGGCTGAATGTGGCAAGACAATAAACATCAGCTTAATGATGCATCACTAATACCACCATGCCGGAAACTGTAGTGATAGGTTTAAACACGAGTCTGCCAAGGCAGAGTGATTGAGCAATTCTGTGCGTGCAGTGTCGAACGGATGGTTTAAAGTTTTTCTCAATGTGTGAGGAATCGTTGGAGTTATGGCGCAGCGCTACGTCCGGGTTCAAGCAGCTGATGGGCAGATTCACTACGGGCTACTCCAGCTTGGTCGAGAAGTACACGTATTGGATGCGCCGCCCTGGTTAAACGGTCATTTAACGGAGCTAGAACTGCCAGCAGAAACCTACAGCCTTCTGGCACCCTGTGCGCCATCAAAAGTAGTGGCTGTCGGTAAGAATTATGCGGATCATGCAGCCGAAATGGGAACGCCTGTGCCTGACGAACCGCTGCTGTTTATGAAGCCCTCTACCGCTGTGATTGCTACGGATGGCGTCATTCTTTATCTCTCACAGTCTAAGCGAGTTGATTATGAGGGGGAGTTGGCGTTAGTGATTGGCGAACGCTGTGTAGACTGCACGCCCGAACAGGCGCAAGGAAAAATTTGGGGCTATACGATCGCCAACGATGTTACTGCCCGTGACTTACAGCGCAAGGATGGTCAGTGGACACGCGCTAAAGGTTTTGACACGTTTTGCCCCTTAGGTCCGTGGATTGTACGGGATGTGAGTCCCGGTGCTCGACTACAAACGTTTTTGAATGATGCATCCAAACCTGTACAGTCTGCTTTTATCGATCAGATGGTTTTTCCACCAGACGTTTTGGTGTCTTACATCAGTCAAGCGATTACTTTGCTGCCAGGAGACGTGGTCTTAACTGGTACGCCTGAAGGCGTGGGAGCGCTGCAAGTAGGCGATCGAGTCCGTGTTGAGATCGAAGGCATTGGCTACCTCGACAACACTATTGCGCTGCGATCGCCCGAGTCGCTGCTAGGTTCTCAGCTACAAGCGGAAGACCTTTAATCACTAAAGCCTTCCACTTATAAGCTGACTTGTTTGACCTGAGAAACCCTAGCCCTTAACGAACCTGAGTATAAGCCGCATCCGAAATGGTTGGGATCTCAGCGTAGCGACCCATTGCCGACTGCACGACCGAGTAACCCACAGCAGCTACTACACCTAGAAAGATCGTGTTAAATAATGTCTGCTCTAGCAAGGTGCCTTGTAATATCCCCGAGAGCGCATAGCGCCAGAGGATTGAAACTAAGCTCAGCACGATGCCAAATAGGATCGACTGCATCGCATTAAAACGAATGAAATGCACGATCGACTCGTTTCTGACTACTAACAAAAAGAGTGCAAAAAAGATGATCAGGGGCATGAAGCCGCCGAAACCATAGTAGGCGCTTAAAAGCGGCGCAAGCGGCAGTGCAATGGCATTGAAAATTGGACTGAGGAAGGAACCAGAGCCGACCACTCTATAGACCATGCCAATCACGTCTAGCAGCGGTAACAAGTAAACTAAGCAAGCAAAGATCCGGTCTGTGGGAGAAATAGACCCGCGCCAAGCCATGTTGCATTCTCCAGAAATGAAGTGATTTTTTAAGGCTTTGATACTGCTCAGGATAGCGTAATTAGCAATGGATGCCCAGTTTTGACGGTTTCACGAAGCTTGCTCCTACGGCGATTGTCCTTCATCATGCCGTTTCGCTTTGCATTAGGCGATCGCTCTAGCAGCAGTCTAACCGGGTTGCGCCAAGATACTTGGTCAGGTACGGCGAAAAGACCTCATAAATGAGCGTCAGCGGTTGACCATGATGCCAGAACAGATAGTGCCGCCCCCAGAGCGGTCCCGTTTGCCCAAATGCCAATTCTAACGGCGCTGAATAACCGTAGTAGATACCCTGCACATCGCGATAGAGTTCTGTTCGTAGACGTGCGAGGCTTGCCCAGATGGGGAGCGATCGATTTTGCAAGTAGTCATCCACATGGCTGGCTTCCCACCAGGATGTAGCATAAGCGAGACGTTGCCCTGAAGCAGTTCGTAACCACACTTGTCGCCGTACACGTGGACCCGGCACTACCTGAAGTTGCCTTGGAGCATTGTCTTCATCCATCCCAATGGATGACATATCAATCACATCAACTTCTGTTGGTTCGCCAGTAAGGAGTTGCAAGTGACGTGTGGGTGAACCATCGCCCAGCATTAGCATTTGCCAGGTTGGTGCTAGCTGGCGATGAGGGAGACCCTGCTGCACCACTTTGTCGTCTCCTTGCCAAAGGGGATCGATCGGGTGCCAGATTGTTGGCAACGCAATGCTGTCAGCAGACTCAACCGTTGTAGTCAATTTTCTTTACACAACTTAACCTCAGTACAATCATAGCGCCCTGGGTAAAGAAATTTTGGGATGAGGCGATCGGAGTTATTGGTTCTTAGTTCTTAGAGGAAGCAACAACAAAACTCAAAACTCGAAACT
>DATNQS010000244.1:0-2816 GCA_036703925.1 Candidatus Sericytochromatia bacterium | reverse complement strand
ATCGGCAAGCCAACCCTGACCAAAATCAATCTGGTTGCGTTCGTGAATGCCGCTCAGAATCGTTTGCAGGGCAAGTAGCGGGCTGGTGACTGGGTAGTCCTGCGAGGAGCGCTTGCTGCTGTCGATCGCCTTGCTAGCAAGGGTCTGGTTAGCGATCGTAGCCAATTCTCGCCCAGTCTGCATTGCCGCTACCAGCGCCTCGATTTCGCCTATCTGGTTGGCTTGAAACCGTTGCAAGATATCCAGCGCTGTCGTTTCCAGACTCGTGATGTTAAGGCTAATGGTGGTTGCACTCAAACGGGTTTGGGCACTGAGCGCCTGTTGCTGCGCCTGCTGCCGGATTTGTTCTGCACTTAGAGCTTTAGCCTCGGCGGTTTGAGCGTCATCCTGGGCAAAGGCAACCCGTTTGCGTGCCTCTAAAAGGTTGTTCTGCAACGCTGCCAGGTCTGCCCGAGTCGCAATCATAGTCTGCCGAGTCTGCTGCTGCGATCGTTCTGCACTTTTAGCTTTGGCTTCGGCAAACCGCATATTGTACGTGGTGACTTGCAGCTTTTGCTCTGCCTGCTGAAGCTCAGTCTGGGTTGCCAGCATTTTTTGGTTCGCTTTGGATGCCAGAAAGCCGGACGCGATCGCCAGTGTTAAAGTCCCAGCCAGAACAACAAAGCCTTTATGAATGGTTCGTCTAGCTTGCTTTTGGGCATCTGCCAGCAGCCGTGTGACTTCTTTCTCTGCCTCCAGCGCAATTTGTTTATCTAACGCCTGACTGGCAACCAAAAACTGGTAATCATCGTCGCTTAAGCTCTTGTCTACAGCCCACCGTTGCGCCTGTAGCAGCAATGGTCCGCGCAGTAGATGAGCCGCATCCTGACAGTTGGAACCCATCCAGGCATCCAGGGCATCCGCGTAAGGGCGATGGCTAGAGAGGATTGCAGTGACCCAATCCTGGTTGAAAACAGAGGCATAAATACGGTTACAAAGGCTGAGGCTACCGTGCTGTTCGGTGACAATGCCAGACAGCTTGAGTTCCATGCGTTCGGCACTGTCGTCGGCTGACAATGGTTGGCGCTGCAAGATTTTTTGGTAGCAGCCTAGGATGCGGTTGGTGCGCTGTGGGTTTCGCAGCAGGCGATCGCGGATAGTCTTCAGGTGCGGTGGTTCGTCCTGCGATTCCCAGTTATGAATGATATGGGTCTGCACCAGTTGCTCTAGCCACCGTGCCTCTTGCCCAGCAGCAACGACATCCGGAGCAGCATGGATCAACTTGCAGAGCTTTTGGGTCAAAAATGGTTGCCCACCAGTCCATGCCAGCACGGCTTGCAGCATGGCTTGAGGGTTGCTGGCAGTTGACCGCAAGCCTTCGAGCAAGGGCTGTGCTTCGTCAAGCTGAAAGCCACTAAGGGGAATGGCTTTGCCGATGTTGAAGGGGGTACGGCTTTTGTCTTGAATCAGGTCTGACGGCGTTGCTACACCCAGCAGGGCAAAGGTCAGGCGTTGGTAGTCGGGGCGATCGGCACGCTTGTTGTAGCAAGTGCGAATCAGCGCAAAAAAATCGTCAATCAAAAAGTCGAGGCTGAGTACGCTGTCAATTTCGTCAATAAAAATGGCGATCGAGCGATCGCTGTCTGCCAGCACCACATCTTCTAAAAACGTGCCTAGACGCTGCACAGGGGGCAGAAAGCTATGTTCTCGCCACCACAGCCGTAAATCAACGGGATGAACCAGAGCCAGGCTGCTTTCCAACGAATAGGCAACTCCGGCGTACCATTGCTCTGGGCTGACGTTGCGGTTGCCAATGCCAGACACATCAATCGCGGCACAGACGACACCTTCAGCTTGCAGTCGCCGCATCGTTTGCACTCGCAGGCTGGATTTGCCTAGCTGACGCGAATTAAGCACATAGCAAAATTCGCCTGCTTTTAAGCCTTCATACAGGTCACGATCGGCTTGTCGCGTGACATAGCTTGGCGCATCGAGCGGTAAACTGCCACCAACCTGATATTCATAGCTCAACTCTGCTGTTGCAACCATTACCGCTTCTCGATCGTGATACCCTCACCCTGCTTTTACATACCTGTTACCCGTTCACCCGCTTGCCTAATTCTTCAACGTCAGCGAGTTTTGGAGCACCTCTACCGTACCATCTGGACTGAGTGTAACCGTGACTTCAAATCCTGGCACTGTGCGTTTTGCAGTCGGCTCGGCTGCTGGCGCTAGCTTGAGGTCAGCTAAATACGTAGCGGCAACTTGCCCGATCGGCACCACTTGTTGAATCGCGCCCTTCGTATCTAACAACAGTCGATATTGCAACTGCGAAGCTAGCTGCGGCTGTGGCTTCCAGCGCTTTTGCACTTGTTTTTTAATGGCTGCCAGTCGGCGTGACAGTGCCGCTGCCTGGTTCATATCCTCGATCGCGTCCTCCGACAATTTTTCTGGATCACTCACTGGTAAGAATGGCTTCATTGAGGCAGTGGCACTGGCTTGAGCCAAACCTGCCTGAGTAGAGCTTGTCTGTATCATTACCTGAGTCGAACGTGCCTGATTCAAGCTGGCTTGTACAGGATTTGCCTGACTTGTCGTCGTCTGAGTTGGATACTGCGGCAGGGCTTCGGGCAAGACGACTGTGCGATTAGTTTGCTCGCCAGTCGCTGGAAAAACCACTATCGGCGTAGAAGGGTTATTGTCGATCGGCTTCAATGGTGACATAGGGCAGGCAACCCCGCAATCAGGGGTAATGCTGCTGGGGAGGGGTTCAGGTATAGGAGGGAGAGCTACATCAGGCGGCGCAGCGGGTCGAGAGACGGGTGCATCGGATGCAG
>DATNQS010000243.1:0-1994 GCA_036703925.1 Candidatus Sericytochromatia bacterium | reverse complement strand
ATCACAGCAAAACACGTTATCAGCGTTTGAATCGGTTAGCCAGTCAGTAATAATCTGCGTCATGATGAAGAGACGAATGCTTTTAGAAGCCAGTGCCGCGATCGTCGGCGTAACCTGGCTATCACACTATCTATCTGGGCGCTATTTAGCTGGGCAAAATCTATTAGGGAAATCGCAGAGCATGACAGCTACAAATCACGACTTTGAAGTTAAGAAAACGGACGACGAGTGGCGGGAAATCCTCACACCAGAGCAGTTTCGAGTTTTGCGTCAGCACGGTACCGAACGTGCCCGCACGAGTCCCCTCGATAAACAATACGACAAAGGCACCTATGCTTGTGCAGGCTGTGGTTTGCCCTTATTCGTCTCAGACACAAAGTTTGATAGCGGTACGGGTTGGCCCAGTTTCTTTAAGCCGATCGATAACGCGATCGAAACGACAGTTGATAAAACGCTGTTCATGACCCGCGTTGAAACTCATTGCAGTCGCTGTGGCGGACATTTGGGTCATGTGTTTAACGATGGCCCAGCACCCACTGGTCAGCGCTACTGCATGAATGGCGTTTCTCTTAAATTCATTCCAGGCTAGTGTGCTGTTGACTTTTTGAGGGGTTGAAAACCCTCCCTAACTAACCGCTTATACCTTTAATGCGCCCTGCCAACCTGGTGGGGCGCATTAGTTTGTTCCAATTATAAGTACGCCGTCAATCCCTGATCGCGTCTGAGCACATCAGAGGCATATTAGAGTACAGAAGGCTGCCAAACTAATGTGTTCGTGCCGTCAGCGTCTCTTAGGAACTTAATGCCTTTTGAAGGCAGGAAAAGGTGATGCGTTCCTCATTGAGATGCTAACTCAGCAAGCCTTCTCCAGCCATGGCGATCGCGCCTAATCAGGATCAACCCAAAGCAAGTTGAGCAATAGTCCTATCGTCCCTCTACACCTGTAGTGCCACCAGGAAGCGTAACAGATGGAGAAGACTGTAACCATGCTCTATCTGTGCATAGATGTCCGTGAAGCAATGTAGTTCTTAAGCTGTATTAACTTAGTTACTACTGGTGCTGGAAGCGTCACGTTAGATAGAGGTTCTGCACTGCGATCGAACGTATCGTCAAAGTTGTGAAGCAATGGCAGTAGGAAAATTTTGATGACTGATCCGTTTAAAAAAGGTGACCGGGTCGAATGGAAAAGTACTCAGGGAACCGTTAAAGGTGTTGTGAAACGCAAGCTAACAGAGCCAACCGATATCAAAGGGCATCACGTCGCCGCCTCAGATGACAATCCTGAATATCTGGTTGAGAGCGATCGCACTGGGAAAGAAGCCGCCCATAAGCCCGAAGCGCTTAAGCTAATCGAATAAGGCTGCCTTCGTCGCCACCAATGATTCCTTTCTCAGCATGAACTACAATTTATTGTTGACGACAACGCTCAGGTGAAACTCTCTGACTGAGGTCTCAATGGAAATTGGAGCGCAGCTAAAACGGCAGCGAATTAAACATATTGTTAGCAGTTATCAGCTGGATGGCGACGAAACAGAAGCGTTCGATCGTGCCTTAGAACTGTTGCTTAATCATTATCCCCTACCTCTAATCGAGCTGGCTCTTGTCGAAACCTTAGTCGATAGCTGGCTCCAGATACCGCTACTACGCGGCTGCAACTTTCTTGACAAGGCGCATGAGCAGCTTCAAGCGTGGGAAAGCCAGATATTGCAACCAGACTCAATTACAGCACCTTGCACCAGCACAATCTCACCTGAGCAATTTCAGCAGATTACTGGGCTCGACCCTGCACCCATTTATGGTGCTAGCCAGCCAGCTTCCCCACCGCCCATTCACTCTTGAGCAACCGCTTTAGCGCGTATGTAGTGCCATGTGATAGAAGTCACCAAAAGCACTCAAATTGATCACCAAAAGCAGCAAGATTTATCACATTTAACCCGCCTGTCTGTCACCGGAACGCCAAGTAAAACGCTTGATACTAAGAACATCGCGTTCTA
>DATNQS010000242.1:0-2883 GCA_036703925.1 Candidatus Sericytochromatia bacterium | reverse complement strand
TAGCCGATTGCCATAACTTAGAAGTAAAACACCGTTCGCAACACGCCGATAAACACATCGTCATTGCGATCGTCGTGATTCGGTGCAGTCAGCCAGATGACACCGGGCGTAATCGCAATATTATCGCTGATCCGAAAGCGGTAGAAGCCCTCCACAGGCAGTAACGTATCGCGATCGGCTTGTCCACCCTTCACGCCATTTGTCAGACTGGTTAACTTTGGCTCCATCCCCACCAAAACGGCTGATAGCGCCGAATCGTTTCCGTTGCGCTTTTAAATCCCTCCAGTTCCATGCCTTCTACATCAATCTTGAACAGGCGGCAATGCCCTTACGCCAGCGGAAAGAACACCCGAAAATAGGTGGACAAAATGGCATCACCCAGGAACACCACGATCGCTGCACCCAAGGCTAGATAGGGACCAAAGGGTACGGCTTGACGACGATCGATCCAACCCACTGCGATCGCGCCGCCGCCAGCAAAGGCACCGATCGCACAGGCGAGAAAGCCTGCCAGCAGGAGATATTTCCAACCTAACCATGCGCCCATCATGGCGGCGAGTTTGGCATCGCCCGCGCCCATTGCGGCTTGTCCCAAAGCTATGGAGCCAGCGATCGTAATTAGCTCCAGCAACCACAGACCAACAACAGCGCCCAGAACGCCATGCATTAGTTGTGTAAGGGCATCAGACAGACTGGCACTGATTGAAAACCCAAGGAGTGCTTGATAGACTAACCCGATCGCCAAGCCCGATTGTGTCAGCGGATTCGGCAGCGTCATTGTATCCAGGTCAATGAGCGACAGTGATAACAGCCAGCTCAAAAATGCCCAGTAGCCGATCGTTTGCCATGACCAGCCAAACGTCCAGAAGGTAATGACAAACAAAAATCCCGCCATCCCTTCTACCAAAGGATAACGGGCAGAAATGGCATTTTTGCAGTGCCGACAGCGCCCCTTCAGCAATAGCCAGCCAAACACTGGAACATTCTCACGCTTGCCCAGCTTATGCAGACACTTAGGACAGCGTGACGGCGGGTAAGCTAGCGATATTCCCGCAGGCAACCGATACACCACTACATTTAAGAAACTGCCAATAGAGGTTCCCAAAATGAAAACGACGATCGTCGTAGACAAGTCAAAGAAGAAATCCATGCAAAACAAGGGCTAGAGAACGCATCGACACAAGCGACTTACAACACTTAAGTTACCCTGTTAGCACAGAAAAAGTGTGGTCGATCAATACCAAGCAACGACTCAAAACCCCGACTTCTAGCTCAGGTTGTCAATGCCTCCACCAAACAAAGAGGTCGGGGATTTAGCACCACACGATCGCCCTTCTTTACCCAACTCCTGGCTCCCTATGCCCCACTCCTCCTAATACATCTCTGACTCAATTTGACTAAACGGTACAAAGCATTCTTGGGGCAGCAAAACGGGCTTACCAGAAAAAATTAGTTTGCCCCGATGCGTAAAACGATTGATAGCAACCCCAAGCGGACGCTGAATCAAACCGGGATGCACTTCGTAGTAGGTTGTGTAAATGAGCCGCGCTGACCGAATCAGAGCGGGGTCTAGTAACGCCGTAAAGTCCGAGTCATCCACCCTGCTTTGAGTCTGTCTTTGCGAAGCGTATACCACCGTTTTGCCCCTTTTTTGCTGACTTTAATCTATCTGTACGTTCTCGGCAAGGGTAACTTTCAACACTTCGCTTGAAAGTGCGCTTGCTGGTCTGATGCCTGAAGCTGCCGAAACCTCGTAAAAGTATACTCAGGTTCAACGGTTTGGAGTTGTTCGCGCTAATTCTTAATAAAACTACATAAAAACAAAACTACACAGTATGAAGTGCCTGGATGAGCGCGTCGCCCATTGCCCGACAGCCGAGCAGCGTCATACCGTCAGACATAATATCGCCTGTGCGTTTGTCTTGATCCAGTACTGTCAGCACTGCCTGCTCAAGGCGATCGGCGGCTGTAGGTTGATGCAAGCCATAGCGCAACATCATTGCCGCGCTCAAAATCTGTGCCAGCGGATTCGCCTTATCCTGCCCAGCAATATCGGGAGCAGAACCGTGGACTGGCTCAAAGACACCAGGACCCGATGCACCCAAACTGGCGGACGGCAACATCCCGATGCTTCCAGTCAGCATTGCTGCTGCGTCAGAGAGAATATCGCCAAAAAGGTTGCTGGTGACGATCGTGTCGAACTGCTTGGGATAACGCACAAGCTGCATGGCGGCATTATCCACGTACATATGTGAAAGTTCCACATCAGGGTACTCTGCGGCAAGGGCAGTAATGCGATCGCGCCATAGTTGAGACACTTCTAGCACATTTGCCTTATCCACTGAGCAAAGCTTCTTACCGCGCTTCTGAGCTGTTTCAAACCCAACGCGACCAATGCGATCGATTTCCGATTCGGTGTACGCCATCGTGTTAACACCGCGCTTCTCACCTGTTTCGGTAGCAAAAATGCCTTTGGGCTGCCCAAAGTAAACGCCACCCGTCAGTTCTCGCACGACCAGAATATCCACCCCCTCCACGATTTCGCGCTTTAGGCTAGAGGCATCAACCAACTGAGGCAGAATTTTGGCAGGACGCAGATTGGCGAAAAGCCCCAATCCGGCACGCAACCCCAACAAACCCGTTTCGGGGCGCAGATGGCGCGGTAAGGTATCCCATTTATAGCCGCCGATCGCCGCTAGCAAAACCGCGTCACTGTTTTTGCATAGCTCTAAGGTCTCGGCTGGAAGTGGTTCACCTTTGGCGTCGATCGCTGCTCCACCCATCAGCGCCTCTTGGAAGGCAAACGTTAGATCCAGTTGCTTACCAACCACCTGCAACACTTCAACAGCAACTGCCATAATTTCGGGACCAATGCCATCGCCA
>DATNQS010000241.1:0-12078 GCA_036703925.1 Candidatus Sericytochromatia bacterium | reverse complement strand
GATGCTGCAAGCCCTGCTCGTCAACATCTGGCAGCACGCCCTCACAATTCATTCCTTTACTCAGTAACGTTCTGCGATCGCTATGCAACAAAAAAGCCCCAGCGTGGTGCTAGAGCAGATATGGCTAGTACAGTTGCAAGTGTGCCCACCTGAGCTGTACGGCTAGCAGCGATGCTCGTTCTACCCACAGCAAGGGCAATCCGATGGTTTTCGGCTTGGAGTGCTTCGAGCTGTGGGAATGCGATTTGCATGGAGTTGAGTTGGACAGAGGCCTAGTCAGATTTGCTTCAAGTCAGTCATTACTGCTTTGCGCTCTTTGTAAGCAACGCAGGAGAGTGAGTTTTGCCTCAGGTAGACAAATGATGTAACGCAGAGATTCCGGCAATTTACTCTCCCAGTAATGTATAGTACACTTGAACTAATCTTTTCGTAAGAATACTGATGGCACACCTCAGCCGAAAACGTTACGAAGGCGTTGGGACGTTGCATGAGTTTGACGTGGGGTTTTTATGCCTGCCCAATGGACAGTAGATCAGGTATTAGCGCTGGCACCTGATGCAGCCTCTGCAAAAAATGGACGTGGGTTGGCAACCCGTCAGAAATGGGTTTCTTTAGGTCGGCAGCAGTCCCTGATTTGGGGTGAGTGTCAGGGAAGTGGCAAAAATCCTTACCAGACGCAGATTGATCTGAGTGAACCTGCATGGCGCTGTAGCTGCCCCAGCCATAAATTTCCCTGCAAGCATGGATTGGGACTCTTTCTGTTGCTAGCAGAGCAACCGGGGGAGATATTTGAGACAGATCCCCCTGCTTGGGTTGCAGAATGGTTAGCCAGTAGGTCACAGCGGGCGGAGAAACAAGCAGAGAAGCAGGCAAAACGACAGGAACAGGCAACTGATCCGATCGCACAAGCCAAGCGGGTAGCAGAACGACAGCGTAAGGTGAGTGCAGGCATTCAAGAATTGCGCCTATGGTTAGAGGATCGAGTGCGGCAGGGGTTGGTAGTGCTGCCGCAGGAGTCCTATCAGATGTGGGATGCGATCGCCGCCCGGATGGTCGATGCCCAGGCTCCCGGTTTAGCACGACAGTTACGAGAACTGGCTGGAATCGTCCATACCCGTGCAGATTGGAGCGATTGCGTGCTGGAGCGATTGGGGCGGCTGTATTTACTCATTGAAGGCTTCGAGCGAATCGAAACCCTGCCTGCCACCGTGCAAGCTGACCTTCGGACGCAAATTGGCTGGTCATTGAATCAAGAGGAGGTACTGGCGGGGCTGGCTCAGGCAGACCTGTGGCTGGTACTTGGGCAACGCACCGAGGAAGAGGAACGGTTGCGGGCACGGCGAACTTGGCTCTATGGAATTGCCAGTCGCACCCCTGCACTATTACTGGATTTTGCCCACGGTCATCAACCGTTTGAGCAGGGCCTTTTACCGGGAACTTGTCTGGAAGCGGAGTTGGTGTTTTATCCCAGTGCTTATCCTTTACGTGCCCTGATCAAATCTCGTCAGGAATCGGTTGCCCTTCCAAAACCCCCACCCGCTACTGAGTCGATTGCAGAAGCGATTGCCACCTACAGCAAGGCATTGATAAATTGCCCTTGGCTAGAACGGTTTCCTCTATTGCTGCAAGATGTGATTCCACGGCAGGAGGAGAAGGGCTGGCTGCTTCAGGATCAACAGGGTATAGTGTTGCCTCTCTCACGTCGGGTGGAATCAACTCAAGGATGGCAACTCTTAGCCCTCAGTGGAGGACATCCTCTTTCGGTGTTTGGTGAGTGGGATGGCACGTTCTTAACTATATTGAGCGTTTGGGTAGAGAATTCCTACTATGGTTTTGGCAACTGATTCTCCTTGGCAGGCAATCGCCTCCGCTGCTCTGCTGGGTACAGAACGACAACTGTTTCAGCTACCCAAAGTTCCTGGTAATTTGGGGCACTGTCTGTCTCAGCTAGGCGATCCTGGAGGAACTAGCTTTACTGCGCGCTCCAACGAATCGGCACTCCTCTCGGCGGTTGGGATTGTGACCTTACATCAGCGCGTCGGATGGCTTCCCGAAGCGCGATCAGTGACTCAAGTAGAATCCTGTTCATCAGAAGATCTCCCCCGGTGCAGTCCTCGTGCTGCACGTTGTTTACAGCAAATTCTTGAGGGACAATTTCCGCACCTGTTGAGTGAGTGGTTAGAAAAAGCTGCAATTGCTGGACAACGTGTGCCTGAAATGGTTCTCCCTACTTTGTTGGAGAAAGGACGGCAACAGCGAGAACTTCGGACGGCTATTCTGCCTGTTTTAGGACAACGGGGATGGTGGTTAGCAGCACAGAATCCTGATTGGAACTATGCGGTAGCTTTAACCACAGAAGCAGACTGGGAAACAGGAACTCCATCAGCACGATTGCTCTATTTGCAAGATCTGCGATCGCACAATCCTGATCGTGCCAGAGAATTGCTGCAATCAACCTGGAAGCAGGAAACAGCAAGCGATCGTGCCAAATTTCTGGAAACCTTCCTCATTGGATTAAGCATGGCAGATGAGCCATTTTTAGAAATCGCAGTGGGCGATCGTAGTAAAGAAGTTCGACGAGTTGCAGTAGATTTACTCGCGAGTCTGTCCAATTCTCGCCTGTGTCAACAGGCAATGGAACACACCTGTCGTTATCTCTCGGTTGAACACAACAAAAAACCATCTTTGCAGGTCCAGTTACCCGATCATTTAGATGAAACGCTAATCCAACTTGGACTTGAACTAAAACCGCCATCTTCCATAGATGTCAAAGTGGGTGAAAAAGCCTGGTGGTTGTTACAAATGATTAGTGTAACCCCACTCAGCGCCTGGAGTAACCGATGGCAACTATCACCCCAAGAAATTGTTAGACTCACTCAATTCCATGATTGGCAGGCTGTTTTGCTAGATGGATTTGCTCTAGCTGCCAAACGTCAAAGAAACGATACATGGCTGGAGGCAGTCTTCAAACTCTGGTTTGCTGGACAAGCATCAATGAGCTGGAATGCTGCACGTATTAGCCTCACTACTGAAGAGCTGGTTAATGCATTTTCCGGCGAGCGCCGTGATGCTCTCTTAATTGATCTGTTCCAGGTTTTTCACAGAAAAATCAATGATTCATCAACGATTGGGTTGCTTCGTTCCAGTTCCTGTCCGTGGAGCTTTGACTTAGCTCGTCTCGTTTTGAATGGATTAGAGAAACATTTGAGTAATACCAAACCTTCTTTAAATTCTGATTGGGAACTTAGATCTGCTCTCAAAGAATTTGCTCGTTTTATTCCAGTTAGTCTCACCTCAGAAGTCATTCATTTACGTGAAGGGCTAGCTCATGATTCTCACTGGATGAATAGCTTGAATGATCTTGTAACGTTATTAGAATTTCGCAAAGAAATGTCTCAGGCATTTGAGACAGAGAATTAGGGAGTAGGAAATCAATCGGTTAGCAACCCAATAAACCAGAACAAATCAACAATAAAGCAATCATCATGGCAGCAAAATCTAAGTCTCAATCCTCCAACTCCCAACCCCCAAACCTCACAGTCCTTCTGCGCGAACACGCTGAACAGCAGTTTGCTCATGAGCTAGACGAACTGGCAAAAGCCGATACACGCCAGCGACCACCCAACTGGAGGCTTTCCCCTTGGGCAGTGTCTGTTTACCTGCTGGGTGGCACCTTAGCGAATGGCTTTGAAGTTGCTCCTAAGTACATTGGCAATCGCCGCTTAATGGAAGTGGCGATCGCGACCCTTGCCACCGATCGCGCCTTACTGCTGTATGGCGTTCCAGGTACGGCAAAGTCCTGGGTGTCTGAGCATTTGGCAGCAGCAATTTCAGGTGATTCCACAATGCTGATTCAGGGAACGGCTGGCACGAGTGAAGAGGCAATTCGTTACGGCTGGAACTACGCTCGACTGTTGGCAGAAGGACCCTCAATGGAGGCTTTAGTTGCCAGCCCCATGATGCGGGCAATGGCAGACGGTAAGATTGCCCGTGTTGAAGAACTGACTCGCATTCCCTCGGACGTTCAAGATACGCTGATTACCATTTTGTCAGAAAAGATACTGCCCGTTCCGGAACTGAATACGGAAGTGCAAGCAACCAAAGGCTTTAATGTTATTGCAACAGCAAACAACCGCGATCGCGGCGTAAACGAACTTTCCAGTGCCCTTAAACGCCGTTTTAATACGGTGATTTTGCCTGTTCCTAACTCGATCGAAGAAGAAGTCAGCATTGTGCAACAGCGAGTGACAAGCCTGGGACGAGCGTTAGAACTCCCTGCCGAGATTCCGGCTCTGGAGGAAATTCAGCGGATTGTTACTATCTTTCGAGAATTGCGAAATGGAGTAACTATTGATGGCAAAACAAAACTCAAATCTCCTACAGGAACGCTCAGCCCTGCGGAAGCGATTTCAGTCGTAAACAGTGGTATGTCCCTCTCGGCTCACTTTGGGGATGGCTCTCTAACAGCTAGTGACTTAATTTCCGGCTTGGTTGGAGCGATCATCAAAGACCCTGTACAGGATCAGGTGGTCTGGAAGGAGTATCTGGAAACCGTTGTCAAAGAGCGGGACGGTTGGAAAGATTTGTATCGAGCCAGCCGTGCGATGCTCTAGGGGCAATCTTTATGTCAATCCACATTTTTGGAATTCGTCATCATGGTCCTGGCTCTGCTCGCAGTCTTTGTCGGGCGTTAACGCAACTTCAGCCAGATATTGTGCTGGTGGAAGGACCGACCGATGCAGAGGCAGTTTTACCCCTGCTGATTGATCCTCAGATGCGTCCACCTGTCGCATTACTGGTTTATTCACCCGCAAACCCTCAACAGGCAGCTTATTACCCCTTTGCAGTGTTTTCTCCAGAGTGGCAAGCCATTCACTATGGATTGACTCAGCAGATTCCTGTCCGGTTCATGGATTTACCCCAGGCTCACCGACTGGTAATGGGAATGGAAGATAAAGAACAGGGATTAGTGAATGAAGAACAGCCGCTGGGGGATGGAGAGAAAGAGGAGACAGAATTACTTCCCCAACCCCCAATTCCTAATTCCTATGATGATCCGTTGAGCCTGCTTGCTCAAGCAGCAGGATACAGCGATGGTGAACGTTGGTGGGAACATTTGGTCGAACAACGGCAAGATAGCACGGAGTTGTTTGCTGCCATTTTAGAAGCGATGACCGTGCTGCGATCAGAGGTGGGGCAAGTTGTTTCTCGATTTGATTGGTTGGAACCGTATCGAGAAGCCTACATGCGGAAGACCATTCGCGAAGCAAAAAAGCAAGGTTTTCAACGAATTGCCGTTGTTTGTGGCGCATGGCACGCGCCTGCTTTAGCAACGATGCCACCTACCAAAGAAGATATTGCCCTGCTAAAGGGACTTCCAAAACTCAAGGTTGAAGCGACTTGGGTTCCCTGGACATATGGACGATTGACGATTAGCAGTGGCTACGGAGCAGGAATTAAATCACCCGGTTGGTATCAGCATTTGTGGGAACAGGGAAAACGGAGCGATCGTACCAAATCATCTCTTGGCACCACCCATAGTTCGATTCGCTGGATGACGAAAGTCGCTCGACTGTTGCGAAAACAAGACCTGGATGCCTCCTCCGCCAGCGTAATTGAAGCTGTCCGATTAGCTGAAACATTAGCGGCATTGCGCGATCGTCCCCTTCCTGGTCTTCCTGAATTAAATGAAGCGACCCAGGCAGTTCTTTGTTTTGGTGATGTGCTGCCAATGCAGTTGATTCATCAGCAACTCATTGTGGGCGAACGGTTGGGCAAGGTTCCTGCCGAAACCCCAATGATTCCTCTACAACAAGATTTACAGCGACAGCAGAAGCGACTGCGGCTTAAACCAGAAGCAACAGAAACAAGTCTGGATCTGGATCTGCGTAAACCTCTAGATTTAGAGCGATCGCACCTGTTACATCGACTTGACCTATTGCAGCTTCCTTGGGGATGGCAACAGTCTACGGGTAACACGAAAGGCACATTCCGCGAATCCTGGCGGCTCCAGTGGCAGCCGGAGTTTTCTATTCGTTTGATTGAGGCGAGCATCTGGGGCAATACGATTGAAATGGCTGTCACGACTTGGACATACGATCGCGCCAATCAAGCCAACCTACCTGACCTCACGAAGCTGATTGATCAAACCCTGCTGGCAAACCTCCCCCAGGCGATCGCTCACTTAATGACCTGTCTGGAATCAGAAGCGGCCGTGGCAAGCGATATGTCACATCTGATGAATGCTTTGCCTCCTCTAGTCAATGTGATGCGCTACGGTACGGTGCGCCAGTTTGAAACGACAACGGTTGGGCATGTCGTTAACGGGCTGATCGCTCGCATTTGTATTGGTCTACCTATTGCTGTAGCTTCTCTAGATGATGATGCGGCAACCCAGATGTATCAGCAAGTAATTGCAGTGAATGGGGCGATCGCGCTCCTTCAGCAACCGGATGCCTTAGATATGTGGCAACAGGTTCTCGCTCAACTGGCAGACCACCAAGGGTTACATGGACTGGTGGCAGGGCGCTGCTGTCGCTTACTCTTTGAAGCCGGAGTCTTTCAACCAGAAGAGACGGCACGACGACTAGGATTGGCACTCTCAACTGCCAGCGAGCCCTCTCAAGCTGCCGCCTGGATTGAAGGATTTTTGGCAGGCAGTGGGTTGTTGCTGCTCCATAACCCAACGCTTTGGCAAGTTTTAGACGATTGGTTGACTCAATTATCTAGTGAGACGTTCACTGCGATTGTGCCGCTGTTGCGTCGGACCTTTTCTACCTTCACTGTACCTGAACGTCGCCAGATGGGAGAGCGAGTTCGGCAGGGAAATATTCATCCCCCTGTATTCGTCAAAGTAGGTCGGTTTGATAATGATCGTGCCAATACTGTTCTCCCGCTTGTTGCTCAATTACTTGGTATTGCACCATGACGGACTCTCCTTCAACAGAACGATTGAGGCGCTGGCGGCTCATCCTCGGCGGTGGTGCGGCGGATGGCATTTGCGGTTCAAGTAATGACAATGGCATGGGAGGTGATGGCTTTGGTTTGGGAGGAGCAGATCAAGCGATCGATCAGGCGTTGAGTGCACTTTACGATAGCGATCGCCAAGGTGGACTAGGCGCTTCCTCTCCCAAAGTGGCGCGTTGGCTAGGTGATATTCGCACTTACTTTCCGACTTCAATTGTGAAAGTAATGCAGCAGGATGCTTTAAATCGACTAAATCTGCGCCAAATGTTACTGGAACCAGAATTGCTGGAGGCAGTGGAACCCGATGTGCATCTCGTTTCCAGTCTGCTGTCTCTGAGTGGAGTGATGCCCGCTAAGACAAAGGAAACCGCTCGAATTGTGGTTAGACGAGTCGTTGAAGATCTGATTTGCAAACTCGAAAATCCGACTCGACAGGCAATTCTCGGTAGTCTCAATCGTTCCATTCGCAATCGTCGTCCCCGCCATCATGAAATTGATTGGCATCGTACGATTCGCGCCAATCTGAAACACTATCAGCCTCATTACCGCACCATCATTCCCGAAACTCGGATTGGCTTTGGACGCAAACGTTCTGCCCTGCGAAACATCATTCTTTGCGTGGATCAGAGCGCTTCAATGGCAACCTCCGTCGTTTATGCCGGAATCTTTAGTGCCGTCTTGGCTTCCCTCCCGGCAGTGCAAACCCATCTGGTTGTGTTTGATACGGCAGTGGTTGATCTGACAGACTTGCTGCAAGATCCCGTTGAGGTCTTGTTTGGGACGCAATTAGGGGGTGGCACTGACATTAATCAGGCACTAGCTTACTGTCAAGGGCTCATTTGTCAACCACAGGATACGATCCTAGTGTTGGTTAGTGACCTGTATGAGGGTGGTAACCAGGATGAAATGCGAAAGCGCGTCAGTAGCCTCGTTGCTTCAGGAATTCAATTTATTACCCTACTGGCACTCAATGATGACGGTGCGTCCTGCTATGACCATAGCAACGCTCAATTCATGGCATCTCTGGGTATCCCTGCGTTTGCTTGTACGCCCGATCGCTTTCCTGAGCTGATGGCAGCGGCCATTAACCATCAAGATCTCAATCAATGGGCAGCACAGCAGATTACCTAGCTTGACTGTAATGCTGCAAATCTTTCCATTCTGCTGTCAGCAGCCGGTTGTGTCGCAAAAACAGGTCAATGGTAAGTTAGAAGAGCTAAACCCCATGCCCTGCTTGCTATGTCTACTCCTTCTCCCTTTAAATGGCGGTACTTTCTGTCTGATGTCATCTTGCTCAAGGTGCTGATACTGCCGTTCCCCCTTGAGCTACTGCAACTTAGAGGAGATTATGCTTGAGCGAGGTCTTAAAGTCGATCATTCTACGATTAATCGATGGGTGTTGAAGTATGCCCCAGAACTCGACAAACGGATGCGCCGTATCTGAGTTTGTCGAACGACTCTTGGCGAGTGGATGAGACCTAGCCTGGGACTGCACCTGAAAGGTGAGAAACTCAAACAACAGTTGGCTGTACTGGCGATCGATGAAGTTATGGGCATGGAAACTCGGTGCGATCGCTTGAGTTTTTTGACAGGTAGATTGACGAAAATTTGAGTACTCACGGTTTTTCCTGGGTAGTGTGTTGTAAGTAGGTAGACGTAATTAAACTGAAGATAGTTTTTAGGCTGTGCAAAGGTTTCAGGCGAAGCCATCTTATATTTAATCTGATCCACCTACTTAGAACAAACTGTGAAACATTGAAAGTAAAGTTGAAGAGTGTTCAGAGGCTTAAACTACCTGCTCACAATTGACCATCCACGGTATACCGAACTGATCAATCAACATGCCAAAGCGAGCTGACCAGAAGGTTGGGGCGATCGCCATTTTCACTTTGCCGTTTTCTGCCAGAGCGTGAAAAATTCGTTCTGCCTCGTCTGGTTCAGAAACACTAATTTGAACGTAAAAGCCTTGAGGGGGTTCAAAATAACCCGGTGGGCAATCAGATCCCATGAGGAGACGATCTTTCAGTTCAAGACAGGCGTGCATGATTTTGTCATGCCAGTCCGGTGAGACATTTTCTGCGGAGGGTGCCTCTTTGTGGGTCATCATCATGGTGATTTTGCCGCCAAGAGATTGTTCATAAAACTTGAACGCTGCCTTACAGTTGCCGTTGAACATGAGATAGGAATTGAGTTGCATTGATTTCTCTTTTGTGGTTAATTCGTTGTTTGATAAGCCATCTTTGCGTGTTAATTCAACTTGAGCAGTGGCTGAAGTTACTCTTGCTGTTGCGTTTCAAGCTGGGCGCGAATGCGGTCTTCCTGCTCCCTTAATTCGGGTGTCAGGGCTTCACCAAAATCCTCTGCCTCGAATATGGGACGGATCTCAATCTCGGATTCTCCTGGCATTGGGTTGGGGCAGCGCTCCACCCAAGCGATCGCGTCCTCGAGCGAGTTGACTTGCCACAGCCAGTACCCTGCAACTAGCTCCTGAGTATGCGGGAACGGTCCCTCGGTTACGGTTCGATTCGTGCCTGAAAATTTCACTCGCACCCCTTTTGAGCTAGGATGAAGCCCCTCACCTGCGAGCAAGATACCTGCCTTGGCTAATTCTTCGTTGTACTGCCCCATTTCAGTCAAAAGCTGTTCGCTCGGCATGACCCCAGTTTCGGAGTCTTGGGTTGCTTTGACGAGGACCATGACTTTCATGATGAAATCTCCTGTTGAGTGTTTGAGTTGGATTGCTAAGGGTGTGGTGTGTTGATCGCTAACGAGCAGCGACACGCTTGAGTTCATCAATCTCGATCTTCTTCATTTGCAGCATGGCAGTTGTAACGTTTTGAGAGGTTGCCGCATCGGGGTGATTGAGCAACTCAATGAGAATGCGAGGAATAATTTGCCACGAGACCCCATATTGATCTTTGAGCCAACCGCATTGCTGTGCTGTTTCATCCCCACCCGCAGACAGTTTTTGCCAGTAATCGTCCACTTCCTCCTGGGTATCGCAAAAGACTTGGAAGGAAATCGCCTCGTTAAATTTGAAGGTCGAACCTCCGTTTAGAGCTGTGAACGGCTGACCATCAAGTTCAAAGCTGACAGTCATGACGGTTCCGGCTGGTTTTCCGTGAATTTCCTGTCCAGCTTCTCCATATCGGCTGATGTGGACGATCTTGGAATTGCGAAAAATTGATGTATAAAACTGAGCGGCTGCTTCGGCTTGATCATCAAACCATAAACAGGGAGTGATTTGGGGATGGTTTTGCATCAGGGTTCTCCTTGAGTTCAATGCGCTGGTAATCCCGCAATTTCGAGAACGGGGCGAATTTCGACCGTGCCAACCCGTGCACCTGGGATTCGGTTGGCGATCGCAATGGCTTCATCCAAATCCTGAGCATTAACCAGGTAGAACCCGCCCAGTTGTTCACGGGTTTCGGCAAAGGGGCCATCGGTCACAAGCGATTTGCCCTCACGGATGCGGACACTGGTTGCCGTTGTAACAGGATGGAGGGGAGCAGCCGCCACAAATTGTCCCTGCGCGTGCAGTTCTTGGGCGACTTGTGCAGATTCCCCGTAGCAATGCTCCCGCTCAGTGTCACTCATGGCGTTTTCGTCCATATAGATCAGCAGCAAATATTTCATTGGGTTGCCTCCTTTGTAGTTAAGTCGAATGGGAATTGCTCAAATCGACACTTCACTGAAAAATTTTATTGAGTCCGATCGAGCCTTGCCTTCTTTGGAAGTAAGTCGAACGGCAACGGCTCAGATCGACACCTCTCAGAAACTTAATGTTTAGTACTTCTGTACTTAAGTATCATTGTTGTATTCCCTTGGAAGTGAGTCGAACGGCAACGGTTCAGATCGACACCTCATCAAAATCTTTATGACAGGTATGGCTTCAACCCCAAAATTAGAGGTGGCTCAGGCGATCGCCGACCTTTATCGCACTGAATGGGGGCGAATTGTCGCCATCCTGATCCGGTTGTTAGGAGATTTTGATCTGGCTGAAGAAGCCGCACAAGAAGCATTTGCAGCAGCGGTGAATCAGTGGCAAGCCAACGGTATTCCCGATCTTCCTCGTGCCTGGATCATCCGAACTGCCCGACATAAGGTCATCGATCGCCTTCGACGGCGAACCCGATTGACGGAAAAACTAGAACGGTATGCGGCATCTGGGTTAATTCCATCGAGCGAAGCACCAACCTACGTTAGTGATGAAATTTCAGACGATCGCTTGCGATTAATCTTTACTTGTTGTCACCCAGCATTGGCAATCGAAACTCAGGTGGCTCTGACGCTGCGGATGCTGGGTGGACTGGAAACCGACGAAATTGCCCGCGCCTTTCTTGTACCCACTGCAACGATGGCACAACGACTGGTTCGTGCCAAACGCAAAATTCGAGACGCAGGCATTCCCTATAAAGTGCCTGAGACAACCGATCTGGCTCCCCGGATAGAGGCAGTGCTGGCGGTAATCTATCTCATCTTCAACGAAGGCTATGCGGCGACGAAAGGAGATTCGATCGTGCGGGCTGATCTCTGCACTGAAGCAATTCGACTGGGGCAACTAGTGCGCCAACTGATGGCACCTCAACCACCCTCTGAAGTCACGGCACTGGTGGCATTGATGTTACTCCATGATTCTCGGCGCGATGCCCGTTTGGATGAGGTAGGTGATCTCATTCTGCTGGAAGATCAAGATCAGAGTCGTTGGAACCATCCACAAATTGCTGAGGCGTTGCCTCTGGTGGAAGAAGCGTTGCGGGGTGGAACAGGAGTGTATGCTCTACAGGCTGCGATCGCTGCCCTCCACTGTCAGGCAGCACGCGCCGAAGAAACAGACTGGGTGCAGATTGTGCGACTCTATGAGGTGTTGGAGCGCTTGCAGCCTTCACCCGTCGTGACCTTGAATCGAGCCGTGGCGATCGCGATGGCAGATAGTCCTCAAGCGGCATTTGGACTGATTGATAGACTTGTCCCAGAACTTGACAGCTATCATCTATTTCACGCTACCCGTGCGGATTTATTGCGACGTATCGGAGCATTAGAAGAAGCAACCCAGAGCTACAGGCGAGCACTAGAATTGGTGACAAATGACACTGAGCGTCGCTTCTTGGA
>DATNQS010000240.1:0-3408 GCA_036703925.1 Candidatus Sericytochromatia bacterium | reverse complement strand
CTAATGGTCGGCAGTTGGCTCACCAGACGATCCATCGGCAGCATCAGATAGGTAAACGTCAGCACGTAGCCCGAAATCGTTTGGGGATTCAGCGTCATGATTTTTGGCAGGGCAAACAGCACAAACCCGACCGCAAAAAAGAAGATCAGCTTGCCCCAGCTAGCCGTAATCGCAAACATCATCAGCCCACGCACACTGTAATGCCGAAAGGCCGCCGCCGTTGGTTGTAGATCCTCCTGCAAAAACGCTTGCCGCCGCCAGTAGTGCAGCTTGAGTTCCTTCGTGCCTTCCGTCACGGTGCGAAAGTGCTGAAAGAGATGATCCTGCTCTTCGCGGGCACGTGCCAGCAGTTGCCGACCCTGACGCAGCAGCCAGCCACAACTGCTGAGTGCTGCGATCGTCACGCCCACAACCAGAAAAAACACCTGCCAGGAGAGCCAGGTAATGTACACTAGACAACCTGCCACCGTCGCCAGATCGATGCAAAGAAACGGCACCAAGCGTACTGCATCGGTGACAGCTTGCACATCATCGGTCAACGTTGCCAACAGACGCGGTGCGCCCAGCTTTTCGAGATGAGCCAGCTCAGAAGCAAGGATCTGACGGCTAAGGCTAAGACGAAGTTGAAACACCGCCTGCTGTGCGAGCTGGATCAGCATCATCTGCGAAATGACGCTGGTGACCAACGCCACTAGCGCCAGACCGCCAAACACCCAGGCGAACGCCGCTAGCGATCGCGCATTTTCCTGAGTTAGCGATCGACTAATCAGCGCGATCAAGCTTGCTGTGCTACCACCGCTAAGAAAACCTGTCAGGACGGCGATCGCCACCATCCGCCAGGACGAACGTAAAAGAAAAACAACCAGACTCATGCGGTGCCATCAAACTCCACCCTGGACAAGCCTCCAGGAAGGAATGAACTTTTAAAAAAACGCTTAGTCATATTATCCTGTCAACTTAGAATTACATAAAGAAAGATGGGCAACATTAAGTCAAGACTGATGCTCAGCAACCGCTCAAGACACCCGCCCAAGACATTTTTTGATCTAGCGAAGTTTAACTAATCTTTTCATCGCAGCCCTTATCCCTTAAACAGGAGTACTAATGCAATCGGCAAAGATGCCGCCAACGGAGCAGTTTCCAAGCTTTTCTTTAGTGCTGGAGACAGAAAATTTAGCCAATGCTCATCTAGACGGTTTATCGCAGTCTTTGACCTCCTTGGCGCAACAAAGTATACCCCTAACAGCTGCTAACGAAGTTTTGATTATTGACGCTGGCAATACGCCAGCCCAATTATTAAAGCAACTATGCGATCGCTATCCCTGGCTAAAAAGACATCAAGCACCCTCTTCCACTGGCTACTACAAGGCGAAAATGCTGGGAGCCACGCTGGTCACTGGGGAAGTAGTTGTCTACTGCGACTCTGACTGTATCTACGAGCCGCAATGGCTACAGCACCTTCTGATGCCCTTTGCGGTTAGGAGTGATATCCAGGTCGTCGCTGGCGAAACAACCACTCGTGGCGTTGGGCTTTACGGCACTGCAATGGCGGTCACTTACATTTTTCCGCAGTACTCCAACACACAATCCCTGGCTCCGACGACGCAATACTTCCTCAACAACGTGGCATTCCGGCGCGAATTTCTGCTGAACCAGCCCATTCCAGTCGCGTTACCGTTATACCGGGGTAATTGCGTCATCCATGCCCGTCATCTACAGCAGCAGGGCTACACGCTTTGGCGGCAGCCTCAAGCCAGAGCCGCCCATGCACCACCGAGCGATCGCTCACATTTTTTCTGGCGGTTTCTGCTGATTGGGCACGACTATTATTGGCAGCAGCAATTGCTAGCTAAACCTGCTAGCACGATGCAGCAACCGAATGCCGTGCAGAGCCTTAGCGACGATCGCGATCCAACTGCTGGCTTCAAAGGCAAGCTAGATGTCTTTCTTGATCGCCTCCAAAAAATGATGCGGCACGATCGTCGCCATATCCTTTACCTGCCCTTTGCACTGCCGATCGTCATCGTCTCTGCGCTGCTGATTTTTGCCGGATACGTTATCACAGCTCGCCGCCCAGATTACTTACTCAGGTCTTACGCCGATGTACTGGATGGCAGAGAGGAGCTTTAAGTTTTTTGCGCCCCGTTTTAGGTTTTAGCCTTTAGCCTTCCACCCTCTGCCGCTTCTACCGTTGAATGGGAATCTTGACTCCACCCTCTAAAGCAGGCGGTTTAAAGAAATCGATCGGGTCAATCGTCGTTGGCTTTGGCTGAGAGTTAGAAAAGCGTTGGATGAGCGATTCGATCGAATTGGTCGATGTAGGAGGCACTGTGGGTTTAGGATTTGCCTGGAGAATGCCTAAAACATCGTTCAATTGGTCAGACGTATAGAATGTGACAGGACGACCAGCCCTGCCCGGCATCTGGTTAATTGATGCTGGCTGAGTCACCAAAGGCGCACTCTCAGACTTCATCGGTGAGGTGGTTAGATCCGCCGCACTTGCTTGCGCGTGAGCAGCAGTCCCATAGAAACCGATCGCGATCGCAGTCAATAGCACTCCAGCTAGCAAACCCTTCATCAGCACAGCTCCTTAATACGCTCAGAATAAAACGAGCGTTCCCTCAAAGATAATGCATCTATCAAAAGGCATTTCTAACTACGTGCCAGTCATCTCCTCCCGCTCAGAGATGCTACTTTAAGGTGAAGAATTTTTAAGCGATCGCTGTGCCAACCACTCAACCAAACTTAGAACAAGCCCTCGCTGCCATTGCAGAAACCAAACTTCTAGGAATTCTGTACGATCTAGACGGCACGCTGGTGAACACTGACCCGCTGCATTTCCAGGTTTGGCAAGCCATGCTGCGAGAGTGTGGGCTAGACATTGACGAAGCCTTTTACCAAGCCAAAATTAGTGGACGTTTGAATCCGGCGATCGTGCAGGATTTGCTGCCCCACCTGTCGCCACCTCAGCAGCAACAGTTCATTGAGCAGAAGGAAGCCCAGTTCCGTGAACAAGCGCTTCAACTAACGCCGTTAGCAGGCTCAATGAAGTTGATTCAGTGGGCAACAAAACAGGGGCTAAAACAAGGCGTTGTCACCAATGCACCACCTGAAAATGTTCACCATGTCCTGCGATCGCTGCATCTAGAAGAAACCTTTGATCAGGTTGTAATCGCTGACATACTTGGCATTGGTAAGCCCGATCCGGCTCCATATACTCATGCACTTAAGCAATTTGACCTCGCTCCCAAACAAGCGCTAGCTTTTGAAGATTCACCATCGGGGATACGATCGGCAGTTGGTGCGGGCATTCTCACCATTGGCATTGCTACAAGCTACGACCCGCAAACGCTTTACGCCTTGGGAGCCACGCTAGTCATTCCCGATTTCACCGCGCCTGCTTTATGG
>DATNQS010000239.1:0-11813 GCA_036703925.1 Candidatus Sericytochromatia bacterium | reverse complement strand
ATCACGACTGGTGCCAGCATCAGCAGGAAGTGGAAAAGCGTGCTCAAGACTGGAGGCTAGCAATTGAACAGAGCCACTACTTTCACTACGGCACCGACAAACGACCCGTTGAGTTAAATCCCGATCAACCTGACGAGTCAGAACCCAGTTGGAACCAGCAACAACAAGCCGAGGCTAGAGCACGCATCCAAAAGGCAGTCGCCGACCTCTTAGACAAGGCAGCACTGCCATCAGGCATTACCGAACGCTTTGATGCCCTCGTGACCTATGGCTTGAGTGGGACAACGCTCTATCGTCATCGGGATCTGTGGCATCCGAGGCATTTACAAAGCGCAACAATCGGCGCGCTTCAGAGTGATGTGGAGCCGGATTGCTCGTGGGCGGCATCCGGCTCCACCAGTCACACAAACTTATTGGGTGAGAATGGGTGTAATACTTTGCCTGAAGCGATTTCTAGCCCTTTGGAAAGTCTGGAAGCATGGGCGATCGGGTGTAAGAGCGCTCCCATTGGGGATTTAAGTCACGCAGAGACCAGAAATATGACCCAGGCGGAGGGGATTGCTTATATCAAACAGGTGTTGAACCAGGTTAAAGCCAGACGCCAGGTCGAAATAGCGCAGAAACAGCAACGCTTGGCGGGACAAGACCAGCTGGCGCTCCCGTTTGACTAAGCAGCAGAGTAAGGCTCATGTTGCACTTTTTTGCCCGTATGTCGGCTTGACCCCACTCAGCGTCAAAGTCGCTGTCAGAGAAACTTGTAATTCGTTGAAGCAGGTCACAGAGTGCGGCGTCAATGACTGTTGGGGACTAATTTGTCGTTCGGCAACGTTTGTGTCAGAAACTGAATGCGTCTGTAGGAGAGGGTTTTGCATGAAGGTGCTCTGTTATAAGACACCCTTAGTGATTGCTTTTCAGTGTAGTGGTAAGGCGAAGGAAGAGAGGAACGGAAAAGCCGCCGTTAGCTGTGCTCGTACTGCCTGATGGCGTGCGGACTGGCAGCGCCGCTCTCAACTTGTTCCCAAAGACTCTGCGCCGCTTTATGCTTGGCTTGCTTCTTGCTTGTGCCCTCGCCCTTGCCAGTCAAGTCAAGGTACCCACAGACACACTGAAACAAGCCGTTGGGTACGAGGGCTGGCGCAAACGTGTACTCAGGCAGCGGCACACCCAACCGTTGAGCGTATTGGTTGAGCGAACTCACGTAGTCCAACTGCTGATTCGCTGCTAGCAGGGTCTCTGGTGCGGGACGCACAGTCTCTACTGCTAGCGGTGTTGGCTCTCTTAGTGGCAATTGTGCGCTTGCACTGCTGACCAACGTTTCCCAAACCCACGCCTCCAACCAGCGGTACGCGGAGTCCTGCTGTGCCAGCGCTTTACGTTGAGCCACTGACCAGACAGGTGCACACTGCTCTTTGCCTTCCTGGGTCACAACACAGAGTGCTGCCCAACCGTCTGGTGTACTCTGCTCTTGGAACTCAACTGTGGTCGTTGGCTTCCAGTGGGTACGGACCAGGTTCAGGACTTGCAGGCTCATAGAGCTGTCTGCGATCGCTTCCCAAACCTGGAGCTTGAAGCTCACGCTCTCAGGCGTGTTCGGTATAACCAGCAGCACCTGGTAGAAGTCCACCGTGGTGAGCGTGCCGTCTGCCACTCGTTGTAACAACGTGCGTTCTAACGCCTGCCACTGACCGTCAAGCACACCCTGCTTCAAGGCTTGACTGAATAACTCAGGTGACAACGTTGAAAGGTCACGTTGCTGGACTTGTTGCGCGACTTCAGTGCGTCGTTGCTCTCTGTACCGCGCGTTTTTTTGGTCACGCTTGTCGTGTTGCAGCGTTGTCAGTTGCGTGGCTATGTCAGTCAGTCCCGCAGGCGTGTACGGCACTGATTGACCGTGTAACGCTGCTTTCAGCAACCGTTGGTTCACCAGGTCAGCGTACCGTCGTATGGGAGACGTGGTGTGCGCGTAAACCTCTAAGCCTAGTCCCACGTGTGGCTTTGCTTCAGGACTGTAACGCGCGCGGTCGTAGTGGCTTGCGAGTGCTCGTCTCAGTTGCTCGTCGTCCGCGATTGCCTTCAACTCCTGCACAAACTGCTGTCGCTCAGCCGGTAGCTCGCTCAAGTCGCGGTAGTCATGCGTGCGGTAGAGCCACAACTGTCTGTGGTCACGCATGTACTCAGAGACAACGCGGTTCGTCAAGATCATAAGTTCGGCAATGATTTGCTGCGACCGCAGACTCTGCGTGACCACACGACCGTCTTCGTCAATGTAGTTTGTCCCGACGGTGCGACCAAACACAGCCCCTTGCTGCTGCCGTTGTAAGGCTAGTAAGCCGGTCACACGCTCTAATAGTTTTAATTGAGTCTGCAAGTGGTGTGGCGCGCCTCTTAGTACGCCCTCCACAGCTTCGTAGCTGAACTGCTCCTGGCTCACCAACAGCCCTTCACTGATCTGCACGTCCAACAGTTCGCCCTGTGGGTCAACGAGTATATCTACCGTGAGTACGGCTCGTTCCACCAACGGCAACAGGCTCAGCGACGCTTCCAGGCTGTGTGGGAACATTGGTTTACGAGTCTTTGGCAGGTACGCTGTTTCGCCACGCTTGAGTGCCTGACGGTCGAGGAAGCTGTCCTGTGGCACTTTGCTTGCCACGTCAGCAACGTGTACTTGCACGCGCGTGTTGTTGCCGTCTGCCTCGACCCAAACCGCATCGTCCAGGTCTGTAGAACTGGCACCGTCGATGGTGAAACCCGTCACTGTGTTCATAGTGGGAGGGACAGAAGGACTCTTACGACCAACGCTGTTTTGCTCACTTTTGGGTACTGCTGAGTACCGATCACGCCTTTGTCTAGTCATAGAGAAACTTTGGTCGCCAAGGCTGAAACTACTACAGAGTCATGCTTCTGGCAATTGATTTGGTTAAAGACTTACAAGGTCGAACTGTCCTTTCCACGATGGACTACAAACGGGACAGTCAATGCGGCAAAAGCTTGATTTTACCTTGGTATAGCCTGCTCATGGTCAACGAGCCAGGCCGTAGAAATGGGACAGTTGTCCTTAACGACCAAAAGTTCTTGTCTACTTAACCAAGGCGATGGTGAAGCCGTCATACTCACACTGCAACATAAAGGCCAACGCACAGGCTACCTCTAGAGTTTCAAAGAGTAAGCGCATCGAGCGCGTCTCGAAAGGCTAGCGCAGGTAGTGAGGCTTACGTTTCACTGCCAGTCACTTCCAGCAGTGGCTGAGCCTTTCCCAGCAACTATTGATAGCCTTCCGTCACTGCTGTCCCAAACCCACCCGCTTCAAGGTGGCGGACAAGGGACTGCATGATGGGAACGGCAATACTGATGCCAAACAGCGCATTGAACCCTGCTACCACCACTGGAGCCGAAAGCAGTAACGCCAGTTCTGGAAAGAGTGCGAGCACAGCGACTAAGACTAAGAAAAAGAGTGGCGTGGCGATGCCAGCACTCACGGCTGCACCAATGACGCGATCCCGAAACTCTTCTACCGTAATGTCGCCGCGATAAAGGTCGAGTGCATTGGCGACAGCCGTCACCACACTTTGCGTCAGGATGGCAGTGCCAGTAGCTGTCAGCCCCAGCTTGGCGATCGTACCTGAGTTCTTTGCAATGGAGTCAACTGCATTGTAAAAGCGGATATAAATTTGTTCGCCCCCCGTCATGAGACGTGCTCCCCGCCGCAGATTGTCAGTACCAACTTCCCAGAGGATATTATCGGCTTGATTAGAACCACCGCGATGACGAGCGATGATATGGCTGCCATGCTTGTCCGCCAAGAACTGTCGGATTTTAGTTTCGTCGACTCCAAGCTTGGCAGTACCAGGAATTTTTTCAAACAGCTTCAGGACATCGGCATCGGAGCGCGGCGCATCCCCCAGCCGTAGTCCGGCTCGATGTTGCAACCGATAAGCCAGCTTCGGCATGACCCTCGCCAACTCCTCAGCGGTTCGAGGCAAATCCTTGAGCGACTCTGCGATCACGCTACCCGACACTCCGAGTGCCAAGAGCGCACCTTGTGCTCCATCCGTGATCGCACTCACGGTCTCCAAGCTTTGCTGCGCCACCTGAGTCGCTTGTTGTTGCAGTGCTTCGACCGACGCTGTCCCTGATGCTGTCAGATCCAGCGCACTAGCTCTAACGCTTTGGTTGGTTTGATCGAGCGTGGCTGAGGCTTGCTGCACCAGCTCTGAGGCCACGGCTTTGAGTTGCGCAAAGGCTGCTGTACCATTGGTACTCAGAGTCATAGCCGCACTTTCTGCTTCCTCAGCGGCTGCAGTCATCTGTTGCGTACCTTCTTGCACAAGACCTTTTGCTGCCTGAGTGAGCTTCTGTGCTTCCTGAAAAAGATCCATTGCGTTTGGCACCAGGGATGCGATGAAAAAACAAAAACAGTCAACCTAATGATGCAGTGCTAGGGCTGAAGACGGCATTCTCAAGGGCACTCCTACAGAGTGCATACCAGTCTTAACTCACCGCGTGGCGCTTGTCTGTAACTTTGCACAGGCTAAATGGCTTTGCTGTGTCCTTAGCATTGAGGCATGAGGTAACTTCATAGAAACGTGACGCTGCTGCTAGTCATGCAGGACGAACTCCACGTCACTTGTCACTGACCACGTAGGGGTCAAGCCGACATACGGGCAAAAAAGTGCAACATGAGCTGGAAAGCCCTATCCAGATTGAGTTTCAGTACATCTGTCGAAGTGAGGCTCAGTATCGGGACTGCTGCTTGTGCGGCAGCAGGGCAGCGGCAGAATGAGGATTCTAGAGGTGCCTTACAACGAAAGAATCGACCTTGGAGCCATGTGCCAGTGGGAGCATTTAGTCCCAAAGCTGTCTAGTGGTCAAACGAAGGGCAAGTGAAAGCTGTACTTGCACCTTTTTGCCCGTATGTGATACCGTTGGCGAATGTACTACAAGCATGATTACAGCCATGTGACAAACGGTGAAACACTTGATCTCTCGTTACCCATCAAGACTTGTAGTACGCTTGAAAGTAGAGTTGTAGTACATTCGCCAACGGTATCGTATCTCGGCACGATGCCAAGTCCAAGGTATTGCCTTCCGAATCCACTGCTCGGTACAAGTATTTCCACTTGCCTTTGATTTCGATCTACGTCTCGTCCACGCGCCAGGAATCGGTCGTGGGATTGAGAAAGGGACGAATGCGTTTGTCGAGTTCGGGCGCGTAATCCTGCACCCATCGATAAATTGTCGTGTGATCTACTTTCACGCCGCGCTCCGCCATCATTTCCTCTAAATCCCGGTAGCTTAAGGAATAGCGACAATACCAACGCACATTCAGCAGGATGATATTGGGCTGAAAATGCCGCTACTTGAACGGAGCTTTGGGATCAACCACGGGTCGTTACTTTTTCTCTCGAGAGGCTCTAATCCTATCCTTTTTTGCAACAGAACCCAAAAGGTCGCTTTTCGGTCAGTCAGAGTGTCAATCAACTTATCAATAAATCTACGCTGCAAAAGGGTTCAATTACTTCTTAGAACGCCCGCGGTCGTTCCGAAATCTCCCGTTCCAATCGCGAAGGTACGGTTGTCTGAGTTTAATCAAGAAGTTGCAGGCAAGCGTCTCCTTTCACGTCGCCTGCAAACTGGGCTCAACGCACGTCTCCCTAATCTTATGCCGACCTTTATATGAACCTGAAGCAGATCCCATTCACTCATTGTTTGTCTGTTCTGGCTTTGTTGCTGCTCAGTAGCTGTAGCAACCAGCCCGCGAATGAAACGGGTAAATTACCAGGTTTTGAAGTAAAACTGCTAGTAGGGAGCGCTTTGGGTGACTTTTGCAAGCAGTCGGCTGAGAAATTTAACCAGCAGCAACCCAAGCTAGATAGCGGTACGGCCTTCTACATGACGTGCAAAGCGGAGGGCAGTGGCGATGTGGTCACTGAGCTATTGGCAAGAGCCCAGCAGTTCAAGAACGGCACCCTCCCATCGGACTCGCCCGACTTTCCGACGTTGGTTTCAGTCGATGGTGAGATTTACCAGAGCCAACTGCTGTACCAGATGAATCAACTGTTTCCTGGGCAGCGTTACATCCCTGAGATTACAGATTCACCGCTGATTGCCAACAGTCCGATGGTCTTCATAGCACAGGCAGATGTAGCACAGGGCTTGCGAAACACACCTGATCCATTCAAGGTGCTGGCGACAGCCAAAACGCACAAGGAGATTGATCCATCTAGCCCCGCGATCGCCATTCACTATGTCCATACTGCCCCCACTCGCTCGAACTCAGGATTACAAACACTGGTGACTCAATTTGCCTCCGTTTCGGGTAAGCGCCCCGACGCACTGACGCTAGACGATGTGCAGCGCTATCAGCCCCAGGTGCAGAAAATTCAGAGCAAAGTGACTCGCTACGGCGTTTCGACTAACTCTCTAGCTAAGGCAATGGTGCAGAATGGACCATTCTGGGCATCGGTTGGCTCAGTTTACGAGTCGTCCGTGATTGCGGCAAATGCTAGCCTGCAACCAGGACAGACTCGATATGAAGCCATTTATCCCAAAGCTACGTTCTCCTCTAATATGCGGCTGATTCTTCCTCAAGCCCCGTGGGTCAGCGCTGACGAGAAAGCTGCGGCTGAGAAAGTGATTGCCTACCTGCAAACGGATGAAGCCCAGCAGATTGCCACCAGTTTAGGACTCCGACCCAGCAAGCCAGGAGTGCCTTTAGGCGCTAAGTTCAGCCCAGAGTTTGGCGTAAATCCACAGGCCCGGTACGACTCCTACCGTCCGCCCAAGCCTGACGTTGTGAAGGCCATGCTGAAATCCTGGCAGGAGTATGCTAAGAAGCCTTCGCTAGTGGCCGTGGTGGTCGATACATCCGGCTCTATGCAGGGCGCTAAAATCGCGGCGGCGCAGAATACGCTGAAGACCTATGTGGAGAGTCTGGGACCGAAAGAGCAAATTGCGCTCATTCGCTTTAGCTCAACGATTCAACCACCTGTACTGGTAGACGGTACGCCTCAGGGTCGCGATCGCGGGATTCAGTTCATCAGCAACATCAACGCCGATGGCGGCACGAAGCTGTATGATGCTACGCTTTATGCCCGCAACTGGTTGCAGCAAAATCTGCGGAAGGATGCGATTAATGCGGTACTGGTGCTGACCGATGGTAAAGATACCAACTCGCAGACTAACTTGAATCAACTGAGTGCAGAACTGCAAAAGAGTAGCTTCAACAGCGACCAGCGTATTGCCTTCTTTACGATTGGGTATGGCAATGTGGGCGAGTTTAACCCTGACGCGCTAAAGCAGATTGCTAATTTAAATGGCGGTTACTACTCTCAAGGGGACCCGGACACGATCGCTCGTCTGATGTCCGATTTGCAAGTCGAGTTTTGAAGCTGGTTGCTGGTCACTGGTCTGAATGATAATGGCTTGAAGACGAAGGATGTCAACATGAAACTCGTCAATCCGCTTTATTATCCACTTTCGATTCTGGCTGGAGCTGTGGTTCTGGTAGCAAGCGTTCGGGTCACCAATCTGCCAAACATCATTGCCGTACCGTTAGCGATCGTCGTGGCTGCAGGGGGATCAATGGTACAAAAAACTCAGGAGCGATCGCCCACGCTGACAAGTCCAGCGCTGGAGCGTGAGTTGCAAACCGTACGACAGCAAGCAACAAATCTGGCAGAGAGGGCAAGCCATCTGCGCCAGGAATCGACTCGGCTACTGCCTGATGCGACTCAGATGGAACTGCTAGCAACCGTGCAGTATGCCTGTGATCGGGCTACCGAATTACCTACCAAGATTGACCAGCTAGCACGACAAATGCAAGGAGCAGATTCCTTGCTAGCAGTGAGCGACTTACAGCAACAATTACACGATGTGGAAGCCCGCCTGCAGCGCAGTGCTGGCGTTGTCCGCGCTCAGCTTCAGCGTTTGGCAGACAGCCTCAGTCGCAATATTCAGCTTGCAAAACAGGGGCAGGATGCAAGACAGGCTCAGGTTGTGAGTCTTTCAACCTTGATTCTAGACTCGGCAGGCGTATTGCAGGCAATGCAAAATCAGCTTCGTACGGCTGACCTGCAAGATGCCTCCCAGACAGAGGAGCTGCGATCCCTCAGTGAGGAGTTGCGCCAATTTCAAGAAAACGTTGATCTGCTGGTAACGTCATGAGTTCATCCAATCTCCGCAGGCGAACGGTACTTTCTGCTGTGATCATTCTGGCGGCATTAGGACTAGCCTATGCGCCCATACCTGGTTTGCAACAATCTCTTGTTGTGGTCAGTGGCACTGAGCTACAGGAACCGCTGCAAGCGCTGGAAGCAACGTTTAAGCAAGCCCATCCCAACATTAAGCTGACGCTGAAATTTCAGGGATCACAGGATATTGTCAACAAGTACGTTGACGATCGTAATGATTTTAAACCGACCGTGCTGATTCCTGCCAACGGACAAATCCTCAAAGAATTGGACACTCGCTGGCGGGCACAGAACAACAGTGACCCGTTTTACGATGCGCCGCGCCCGGTTGCAAAGACGCTGCTGGTGGCAATCGCCTGGGCAGAACGGGGCAAAGTCCTATTTCCTGATGGACGCTTTCGCTGGGAACGATTGGAACAGGCAATGCAAGCGGGCAACTGGGCAAAACTGGGTGGTTCTCCCAACTGGGGCAGCTTTGATTTTGTAATGACTGATCCGACGCGCTCAAACAGTGGTCAACTCACACTCAGCCTGTGGAGCCAGTCGAAACTGGGCAGGAGCCCGCTCAATAGTACTGGGTTAAATGCGCCTGCGATCTCGCCGCTTTTTCGCCTGATTAAGACATCGGTTTATCAACCCCCGCGCTCTACCGATATCCTGCTGCAAGAATTTATCGCCAAGGGTGCGAATGATGCTGATGTGGCAACCGTTTACGAAAGCATTGCGCTCTATCGTTGGCAACAATCTGCTGCCACGCAAAGCCAACCGTACCAAATCTACTATCCTGACCCAACCCTTGAAACGGTATCCACCGCTGCGATCGTCCGTCGTAGCGTGGATGCAGGTAAGGCTGAGGCGGCGCGTCAATTTCTCACGTTTCTGACTCAACCAGAACAACAAGCTGTCTTTGTGCGCTACGGTTTCCGACCCGTAGATACGGCAATTGATCTGCAAACGGTGCCCAATAGTCCCTGGAGCCAAAAAATACCTGGTGCTGAAGTGAAACCAGCCAGCCAAACACTTCCCCTGCCCGATAGTCAAACATTGACCGAGATCGTGCGCCAGTGGGAACGGGCAAACTAGGTATAGCACTGCGGGGGGTATTGTCAACTTAACCGCTCAAAGGCTTGCTTATTGAGAAATTACCTACTTTTCAAAGCTTAAAAGGCTCATTCTCTCGTGAACATAAGTGGGGTCGAGTTAAACTCAGCGGAGCAGTCACCCACTCCGCTGAGTTTAACTCGACCCCCTTAACAGATACTGGGGAGATTATTTATTCACCCTCTAACGCAACAGGAATGACACCAAATATTGAACTAGACTTGTTTGAAAATGCAACTGATAGTCTTAATGAAGCACTATCAAAATACCAACAGGGTAAGAATGGTGATCCAATAGGGGTCACTTCAGAATTCGGAAAAAATTGTACGTTAAGGATTCGCACCCGTTCGGAGTGGGCGAAATTTTCCTTGGTAGTGGACTAGACCTGTGGAAATGGAGGAAACTTAAAGAGTCGTCTACCGACCGATTGTGACATGGTACTTGAATCAGTCCTTTGCCCAACTTGTGAGAGCGATGATGTAGTCAAACATGGACAATCAGGTGAGAGAAAGCAACGCTATAAATGTCGTAACTCCGACTGCTCCCGCTGCACATTTATTCGAGATTATGCCTACCGTGGCTACCTGCCTGAAGTGAAGCAACAGATTGCCGATATGGCAATTAACGGCAGTGGCACTCGTGATACAGCGCGAGTCCTCAAAATTAGTCGCACCACAGTGACTGAAACCTTAAAAAAAAGATCGTTACCTTCAAGCAGTCAATGAGAAACGTTTGACAGAACTTGAACCGACTCAAACCATCGTTCAGCTGTGCCAGTGGCAAGATTTAGCAGCAGAGGCAGACGAGATGTGGAGTTTTGTGGGGTCTAAGCAACAGCAGCGTTGGTTGGGGCACGCCATTGACCATCGTACAGGGGAAGTGTTGGCGTATGTACTCTCGAATCACCAAGATAGTGCTTTTCTCCAACTCAAAGCATTGTTAGAACCCTTTGGCATCATTCAGTTCTACACCGATGACTGGGGAGCTTATCAACGGCATATCGATCCAGCTTTTCACACAGTTGGTAAACGCCCTACCCAGCAGATTGAGCGCAAGCATTTAACGTTACGCACTCGGATTAAACGTCTAGCCCGCAAAACGATTTGTTTTTCTAAGTCGAACTGGTTGCACGATGTTGTGATTGGTTTGTTCATCAACCGTTATGAATTTGGTCTAGACGTCTGAACCTCATCCACAGGTCTAGTCCACTACCGAGGTTTCAGGCGCGTTTGTTTTTCGCTGTCGCTGCGGTCTGAAGGCAGCGCAACGGTCGGCCTTAGCGTCCCGTTCTGCTTACTACCGCAGGGCAGCGCACCCCGCAGCGCTGCCCTGCCCGCCGTCACGCCTGCCCGCCTTGATAAAGTTTGCGTGAACTTTAGCGTCCCAGCGGCACGCCGCGTTCGCTTGGGCGTCACTGAAATGATGGCCCCAAGTCCCTAACGTGAGCGCAGAGACATGACACGAGCAATGAGACGCCGCACAGGGTTAATGGTGATCGCACTGCTGACGGTGCTCTGGCCCACTCAGCCAGGCTGGGGCAAGGAAGGCAGCCCGTCTAAAGCGCCGCTCGTTGCTGAGATTGCGTTTCAATATGCGGCCACTGACCCCTCACCAGCGGCGGTCAAAGTCTTGGACCAGGCACTCGCCCTCATCGCTACGATGCCGAGTGCTTGTTATCAAGCCACACCGCTCATGCGAGTGGCCAATGGCTACACACTGGTAGGGCAAGCGAGTAAGGGGCAACAGTTGCTCACAGAAGCGTTCCAGGTGGCGCGAGCTCAGACGCTCGCGAACTGTACTCTCAGTGCGACCTCACCCGAAGAAGCCTTACTCAACCGCGCGGGTGAATATGCCAAAGTCGGCTCTTATGATTTTGCGCTAGCCATTGTGCGCGGCGTCGATAACTGGTTTCGCCCGATCGCCATGCTCCGCGTGGTGGATGCGTATCAGCAGGCGCAAAAGCCGGAGCAAGCGAAGCAACTTTTGGACGAAGCGCTGGCCCTGGCTCAACGCGATCCTGATCGCCGCCGCCAGCGCCAGACCCTGCTGGGGATGGCCTTTGAACTGAAGCGCTCTGGACAAACAGCCTTCTTGCCCGTTGTGCTGCAGTCAGCGCTCGCGAGTATCCGCGCTTCGCAGTCACAAACGGCAGCGGATCGGTCCTGGGATCTGACGCAAACACTTCAAATTGCCGGCTTGCTGCTGGGGAGCGGACAGCAAGCGCCAGTGCTCGCGCTCCTCCAGCAAGTGTTACCGGAAATTCAAGCCCTGCGCGTGACGCAGTTTCCCGCCGCACCCGTCCAGTTGTTCAGCCAAGCGGCGACGCTGTACGCCAACTTAGGGGAAGTGAGTCAAGCCACGGCGCTGTTAGCGACCGCTCAAGCGCAAGCACAGGCCTTAGCACCAGCGTCAGTGCGCTCTACTGCCCTGGCCCACGTGGCGAGAAGCTATGCTGCCATGGGACAGGTGCAGACAGCACGTGCCTTGGCCAGTCAAATTAAAGTGCAGGCTGACCGAGAGCCA
>DATNQS010000238.1:0-12805 GCA_036703925.1 Candidatus Sericytochromatia bacterium | reverse complement strand
AGCCCTTGCTCAATGCGGGCGGATGTAGATTTGCGTAACGTAAAAGGCACCACGCTCCCCCTTTGCCACACCAACGCCTGTTAGCCGATACTCACGCCCTTCAATACTGGGACGATGCGCGGGGCTTCTGAGCCAACCTTGCACAACTCGCTTGGCAGTCTCACGGTGGGTGAACATATAGGCAACATTTTCAGAAATTCTGCGGCTGGGGACAAGGCGATCGAGCGCTAGCACGCGCTGCCGAAAATTGCTATGTCCAAACGGAATGCGTTGATCAGCCATATTTTGACTGTGCGATCGGGCAGCAATGCTGATGCGTGTATCCAGCCGCAGTGGTGCAAGACCCAGTGTGGCTCGATGCTGGTTAATCTGTTCGTAAACAGCGTGTTCTAGTGCTGGAATGGATGGTTCAGCCACTTCCGTGGTTGGAAGGACTTGGGTCTTTGGTTGCGATCGCCGAAACAAGGCTGGAACTTGCTCTTCTGCTCTAGCACTGATGGTATTCACGGTTGGTAAACTGCTCAACGCCATTAAACCCAACACTTGCAGGAACCGGGCAGCAACCATAAAGATGTTAAGTCTGATCAATAATCTCTGTTTACTGACAAACCCAGCGATTAATTGTTCCCTAATTTAAAAGACCTACAGGGGCGATCCTCTTGCTTCGCTAGGTACTGTCAACTTACCTGAGGGAAGAGATAAAGTACTGAATTACACTGTGTAACCCTGTCCATGTCTGCTCACCGTCCCTGCTCCGTCGAAATGATCAGCGACTGCGTATGGCTCTACTACACCGCCCCTTAACTACCGAGAGATTGAAAAGATACTGCTCTAGCGTAGGGTTGCAGTGATGAGAAGGCGCTAACGTTACTCCTGTCTGAGTTATCGTCAAAGAAGGAATGACGTAACTAAGTTCCTTTAAACATCGCACCTGAAGCAGCAAGCTTATGGACAGCCAAAATAGCCAGGATACGGTTGAGCCAAAACGCCAAGGGGCAAATCCAGAAGATGCAGGTTTGCATCCAGACGGTTTGCACGATTCACAGCCTCCCCAGCGCGTTCGCCTCATTATGAATCCGGTGTCGGGTGACGAGGAGCCTAACCCGATGAAGCTACCAGACATCATCGCCGCCCTGGAAACAGAAGGAATTCGCGCTGATCTTGTCTTTACCAGTCCAGATGAATCTCCTGCTTTGATTGCCCAACGGGCAGTGGAGGAAGGGTATGACATGGTTGTGGTGGGGGGAGGAGACGGCACTGTAAGCGAAGTGGCTACAGGATTAATCCATGCCTCAATTCCGTTAGGTATTGTACCGATCGGCACCTATAACAATATTGCTCGTAGTCTCAACTTGCCGACGGATGTTGCTGAAGCGTGTCAAGTTCTGGCACGGGGTCAGGTGAAGCACATGGATGTGGGGCAGGCAAACGACGAGCATTACTTTTTTGAAGCAGCGGGTGTAGGACTGGATGCTGCCCTCTTTCCGTTAGGTGAAGAAATTAAAGGCGGGCGGTGGGGGCGGATGGTGCAGGCGGCTCAGTTGGCAGTAGGCTACAAGCCACAATGGCTGCAAATGCAATTTGACCGCTCCATTGCCGAAGCGCGTGAGCAACCCACCTCAAAGCTGCGCTTTTTGCGGCGACGAGCTGAACCGGTTCAGCGCAAGTTGCAGTGTTCAGCGCTGCTTGTTGTGATTGCCAACGGACCTTACTATGGCACTGGTTTCACTGTTGCTCCCGATGCCGTCATTGATGATGGGCTGCTGACCATTAGCATCTATCGCAACTTCAGCAAGTGGGAACTGATACGTCACTTCTGGTCGATCAGCCGAGGACAATATCACTACAGCCCTAAAATTGAAACTTACCGCGTTGCTGAAGTGCAGTTAACGTCCAAGGCGACTTTACCAGTGCATATTGATGGACATCCGCTGGGGACGCTTCCAGTCACACTTAAGGTCGTGACGCAGGCACTCAAAGTCATGGTTCCTGCCACAGATACTCCAACGTATAAGCGCAAAGATGACCTGAACCCACCGATCGCTCTGCCTGTTGCTAAGGCAGATGAACCTGAGGACGAATAAGAACCATTTACTTAGAACAGAACTTTTCAACGATAACAATTGCCACAGTTGTTGAGCCAGGGTTAAACATAAGGTTGCTTTAGCAACGAGAGACGATTGCCCAGCACTGGATGTAGTTAAATTTCACTTACCAATGCGCTCTAACTTGAATTGGCTCGTATTTGAAAGAACTCGGCTGTTCAACAGCTTTAAGCAACGTTAATCGGTTGGGGTAAGAGTGCGGCACGTAGCAAGGCTGTGTCGCAAAAAGTGGTCAGTGGTAAGGTAAGCAAGCCCAGGCTGGTTTCATTCCTCTGCTCTGCCTACTCGCGCCCTTCGTCAAGCAAGGGAGGCTGTCTTGAAAGAGGTAGGGCACTACCCTTCTAAGCAGTCTTGCAGTGCTTTGGTACAAAAAGTTTGAACGGCGCAGCAAGAGTTTCAGGCACCTGTACCCTTGCGCTGCAATCGCTTTTTAAACCAGGTATCTATAATGAAGCTATTGAGCTGGCGCTCGTCTCCAGCACTCACCGTGTGTTTAAGTGTATGGATGACTTGCTGCAAGAATTTAACGACCTCTTTGATCAAGGTGTTGATGGGTTACTAGATATCGTGAGAGTGATTGAAGGCAGAGCAGAGCCAGAAACATTCTCAACGGCTGTTAAACGTGCCCCTCGTAATACGGCTGACGATCGCCCAGAGCCTACTGCTGTTGGTAACCCTGCCAGCCCTGCCCCTGCCCATGGCGATCGCACAACGGCAGCAACAGCAAACGTGGTCATGAATGCGCCAGGCGCTAATGATAAGCCGTCATTAAAAGGTGTTGGCGGTCTCACAGACGTTTTGAGCGAATTGCGGGAACTGGTAGAGTTGCCGCTTAAACGCCCCGACTTGCTTACGATGCTAGGGCTGGAGCCAACCTCTGGAGTGCTTTTGGTGGGACCACCGGGCACTGGCAAAACCTTGACGGCTCGTGCCCTCGCTCAAGATTTGGGGGTCAACTACATCGCGATCGTCGGTCCCGAGGTGATGGGTAAATACTACGGGGAAGCGGAGAGCCGCTTGCGGAGCCTTTTCCAAAAAGCGTCACGGTCGGCACCCTGTATCGTTTTCATTGACGAGATTGATAGCCTCGCGCCCGATCGTGCCCGGGTAGAAGGCGAGGTCGAAAAGCGGGTCGTTGCTCAATTACTGAGCTTGATGGATGGCTTTGCTCAAACAAAAGGGGTCATCGTGCTAGCAGCAACGAATCGCCCTGATCATCTCGATCCAGCGCTGCGCCGACCCGGACGGTTCGATCGCGAAGTGCAGTTTCGTGTGCCTGATCGAGCGGGACGGTTAGAAATTCTTCAAATTCTGACCAAAACGATGCCGCTGAGTGGGGTTGATCTGGGTGCGATCGCTGACCACGCGGTTGGAATGGTGGGTGCTGACCTCAAAGCGCTGTGCCAGAAAGCTGCCTATACTGCCTTGCGTCGGTTTGTACCGTCTCCAAACAGTCCCATGCCAACGAAGATGACTGTGACTCAGGCAGATTTTCTTCAGGCGACCAAACAGGTCAAGCCTGCGGTGCTGCGATCGGTGGAGCTTGAGACTCCTAACGTTTCCTGGGATGAGATTGGTGGGCTTGATGCGCTCAAGCAAACCCTGCAAGAGTCAGTCGAGGGTGCCTTACTCTACCCTGAGCTTTACCAGCACACCAAAGCCAAAGCCCCGCGTGGCATTCTGCTTTGGGGACCCCCCGGCACCGGCAAAACGTTACTTGCCAAAGCCGTTGCCTCTCAAGCACGCGCTAATTTTATTGCTGTCAACGGTCCCGAATTGTTGAGCAAATGGGTCGGTGCCTCAGAGCAGGCAGTACGAGAATTGTTCGCCAAGGCACGACAAGCGGCACCTTGCGTTGTCTTCATTGATGAGCTTGATACGCTGGCTCCTGCACGCGGTGGTCATGGCGATACGGGCGTTAGCGATCGCGTCGTGGGTCAATTGCTCACGGAACTCGACGGTTTACACGAATGCCCTCACGTGCTCTTGGTGGGAGCCACAAATCGTCCAGAAGCACTTGATCCTGCTCTGTTACGGTCTGGACGCTTAGATTTGCAATTGAAGGTTGATCTTCCTGATGAAGCCAGCCGTCTGGCGATTCTACAAGTGCACAATCACGATCGCCCGTTAGCAGCCGTTGATTTAGCCTTTTGGGCAACCCAGACAGACGCTTGGAATGGTGCTGACCTGACCCTGCTTAGCAATCAGGCTGCTTTAGAAGCCATCCGTCGCTATCGACGAGAAGGCTTGAGTAACCCTGGTGAGCTTCAGATCGTGACTGATGATTTCATGGCAGCTTACCAACGTCTGCTTGAGCAACGACACGCCTAAGCGGTTTGAGCTTGAGTTGGGTCGAGACTGTGCCAGTTTCAGCCGCTCAAGTTTTTGGTATCCAAGCACGGCGAGGCTGCTCGGTTTATTTCAGTGAGACGATGGATGAGAAGTCCCAAAATGTCATGCTGAAGGAAGTATGAGCGCAGTGAAGCATCTCGATCGAGCGCTGAAATCCCATATTCTTGTTACACTTTGCTCCACTCAGAATGACAAAAGCACTTTTAAGACATCCTCTAGACGGCGAAGCATGTTTTGAACCATTCAAAGTCATCACAGCTAACACTGGCTTCAAGCTCATTGCCCCGATGACTGTCACCTTTGTCCTGCGGTAAAAGGGTTTGAAATCATACGCTCTACAGCCCTGCGAACTACGGGCATACGTTCGGGTTAAACCCAGTAACACGCCCGTTTCATCGAGAAACACTAAGTTCTCTAGAGGAATGTGTTGCACTTGCAGCCAATACTCAGTTCTCAGCTTCTGAACTCTTTCTGTCTGCGCTTGGCTGCTGCGTAAGGTCTTTTTTTTAAGGTTAGTTTTTGCTTCTGCAAGCCCCGACACATTGTACTTGGACTCACCCATTGGTCATAGCTGGTACCTCAATATTCGCAGTATGTCAGCAAGGTTGTGTCGGGATACTTTTCAACCATTGCGGTGAGTTGAGTACCACAGCTATCTAACTCTTTCTGGCTCCGCTTGTTTTTTCGGTGCGACATAACCTTGAGTTTTCTTCATGACGAGAAGCTTTTGGACAAAGCTTTTGGCGACTCCAAATCTAGCAGCAACTTTTCTGACTGATGTATCACCCTGTTCATAAGCCCTGACGATCTTTTCTCGCAAGTCAATCGAGTAAGCTTTCATTTAACCTGTTAATTCGGTTATGCTACTGTACCTCACTCACTTGAGAACGCTGTATTTGTTGTTGCATTGGAATTTCAATGACAAATTCTGTACCCTGTCCCGGTACGGACTGGCAGTATAGTTTTCCCCCATGCTTTTCTACGACAATCTCGTAGCTAATCGACAAGCCTAAGCCGGTTCCTTTACCCACAGGTTTGGTGGTAAAGAAAGGGTCAAATAACCTTGCTCTCACGTTTTCACTGATTCCTGGTCCATTGTCAGCAATCCGAATGGCAATCCAGTTGTGACCAACGACTTCAGTGCTAATTTGAATTTGGCTGGGTTGTGTGCGGCTCTTTTCGAAGGTTCGCTGCTGGTTGAATTCCTCTAACGCATCAATGGCATTGGACAGAATATTCATGAACACCTGGTTGAGTTGCCCCGCATAGCATTCAGTCAGTGGCAGTTGACCGTATGCTTTAACAAGTTCGATTGCAGCGTGTTCTGGTCCCGCTTTCAATCGATGTTGGAGGATCATGAGGGTGCTATCAATGCCCTCATGGATATTCACGGCTTTCACCTCTGCTTCATCCATGCGCGAGAAGTTTCGTAGGGAAGCTACAATCTTTTTAATTCGGTCTGCGCCTATCTTCATAGATGACAGTAGATTTGGTAAGTCCTCAATGAGAAAATTAAGGTCGATCGCCTCCGCTTCAGCTTGCACTTCGGGTACGGGACTGGGGTAGTGTCGCTGGTAAAGTTGTAACAGCTTGAGCAAGTCTTGAGTGTAGTTATTGGCATGGGTGAGGTTGCCATAGATGAAGTTCACTGGATTGTTAATCTCGTGAGCTACTCCAGCAACCAATTGCCCCAAGCTAGACATTTTTCCGCTTTGAACCAGCTGAGCCTGTGTTTGTTGTAATTCATATAATGTGTTTTCAAGCTGACTATTTTTCTCCTTTAATTCTCCGGTTCGTTCCTCTACTTTTTGTTCTAAGGTATGGCTGTAATCCTCTAACTGCGTATACAGACGCGCATTTTCAATCGAAATCGCGGCTTGCGAAGAAATTACCTTTAAGACTTCTAGCCTATCGGTTGTAAACGCTCCGGTTGTGAGGTTGTTTTCTAAATAAAGAATGCTGATTAACTTGCCCTGGTGGGTGAGGGGAACACATAAAATTGATTTTGGTTTGTACTTAAGAATATACGGGTCTGTGGTGAAGAAGCCCTCAACCGTTGCTTCATTTAAGACAACGCTTTCTTGGGTTCTTACCACATAGTTGATGATAGCAATGGAAATGAGTTGACTCGTTATAACTTCAGTCGATTGCAACAGAACTGCATCCTCTCGATCGACGGTTCCCTCTGCCTCAATCGTCAAATTTCCACCATTCTCCAGAATTAGGAATCCTTTCTGGGCTCCCGCATTTTCCAGCACCAATTGCATCAGCTTTTCGAGCAACTTGCTCAAAACAATTTCGCTGGAAAGCGTTTGGGAGGCTTTGATGACAGTGGCTAGATCGAGCGTTTTCCGGTGCGTCTGGGTGATCGCATTTGCAGGTCTGTAGGTGGTTTTGTCAATTTCTGTTTGGGCTGTAGCAAAGGGTTTAGATAGTAATTGCAGGTAGGTCTGGTCTAAATCATTGGCTTTGGCAATCGCTCCCCACTGAAGATAACTGGAGCGGGCTTCTCTCAGGTAAGCTTCAGCCAATTTTTCTCTTCCTTGCGTTCGATAAAGCCGAGCAGCTAATTCATTCGCCAGTGCGGCGTTTTGAGTATAGCCATTTTCATTCGCAGCGGCGATCGCTCGATCGTACAGATCCATTGCCTGGTAGTCTTGCCCAGAAATCCGAGCAATTTCGGCTTGGATCAGCAACGCTTTGTGCAAATAATTGCTGGGACAATGCGCTGCCCATTGCTCAAATTTCTTTAGATTGCGCTGAAGCGTATTCCAGTAGCGTGGCTGGTCTGCTTCATTTGCCGCCGCGTAAGCACCTGCCAGCGCGATGCTTTGATGGAAGTAGAACACTGGGTTGATAAAGATTCCCTGGGCACCCCCCACAAATTGTTCGGCAGACTGGGCAAACTCGACTGCTTTGGTATAGTTGCCATACCAGTTGGACAGTGCCAGTTTGTTTAAGTAAATGACAAAGTTGGTGAGAAAATCATTGGACTTCTCGGCAAATTCCAATACATCGCGCTCATTCACCCATTGACCGATCAGCTGATCTTTTACTTCAATCGGTTCAGTTAGATTGACGATCGCTTCTCTGGCAATCAGATGATAGTTCAGCATATTTTTGTCAATCTTTTTCAGTGTTGGGATGAACCCATCAGCAATTTCTGCTGTCTTTTGCAACGACTCGTTGCCGAAGAAGGACTGCCAGAGAAAATTGACAGAACAATACCCTGACCATTGATACGATCCCGTCTCTAAACCGCTGTTAAAGCCTTTTAAGAGATAGGGCTTACCTTGACTAATATGCTCTTTATAGTGAAGGATTAAACCTCCCCACATGTTGAAAATATTGGCTTCTAATTCCTTGGTTTTGAAGATGTCATGCAGTCGTAGAGATAATTGACCGACTTCACAACCAGCCTCCACTTCGCCATACTCAAACACCAGGCAAAACGCGTACAGCATATATCCAAAAACTGAAATAGGAGAGTTGCCATACTCGATCGAAAGCTGGATCATCTTCATCCCAGAAATATGCAGTGCCTTAGAACCCAAGAAGTAAGCGATCGGCCAAACTTCTTTAAGAATCCGTTGAGCGATTAACTTTTCTGGGTCTTGCATCTCAGGCAAGGTTGCCAGACTATCAATCGCCCGATCGCCAATTACCGCTTTTGTATCCAGCAATTGCTTCAAAAGATAATCATCCGTTGGATAAGGTTCGAATGGAATTCCCACCAACTCCAGCGTGCTTAAACCAATTTCGTAGGCAGAGTTCAAATTATTTTCCATGCGGTAGCACATGATTTTGTACTCATGGGCTTGATACCGATCCAGATTAGTTTTGACCTGGTTCAGCGTTCGATCGAAAATCTGCAACGCTTGCTCATTGTTGCCGTTTAAATACTCTGCCTCCCCAGTTTCCAGGTACAGCATCAGTGTCAGCGGGTACTCTGCCTCCCAACTGTCCTGCGGCAGGCAGTTCATCCCGGTCTTGAGAAACTTCAACGCCGTTTCAAATGCGGATGATAATTTTGCTCGTTTACCCGCTTTGAGATTCAATCCTGCCAGTTCATATCGCTCTGCTGGTTCGGTAATAAGCGTTTCTCCAGCATTAAGGTGACCCAAAATGTCAAAAATCTGCTCTTCCAACTCGGCTGGCTCAATGTTTTGCAGCAGTAATTGCCCAACGTTGAGGTGAACCTGTTGCTGTTGGTTTTCTGGGATCAGGAGATAGGCGGCTTGCTGCACACGATCGTGCAAAAATTTGTAGTCCACTTGCACCGCTGTATTGCAGTACGTTTCCAACTCAGACTGGTGCAAAACCAGAGGAATTTTGTAAGTTTCACTCAACGGCAAGATTAACCCTGCCCGCAATGCCTCCCATAGAGCCACGGCTGTTGCTGCCGGAGATTGCTCACAAATGATCGCCAGGACATTCAAATTAAAGCGGTTGCCGATGCAAGCAGCCAGTTGCAGAGCTTGTTGCGTTGACTGCGAAAATTTTTGAATTTTACTGATCATGAGTTCGACCACATTATCAGTAATCGCCATTCCCTCAATTTGCTCCATGTCCCACTGCCAGCAACCCGCATGACTGTTAAAGGTCAACAGTTCATCCTGGTATAACGATTTAAGCAACTGAGTCAGGAAGAAGGGATTGCCTTGCGTTTTATTGAGCACCATTTCGGCTAATGGCTTTACCTGTGCTGATTTACAACTGAGAGTATCTGAAATTAACTGAGTCACATGTGCAATCGCCAATGGTCGGAGGACGATCGTCTCCACGAGAGTGGCACCTGATAACTGGATTTCAGCCAGAGTAAGCATCAATGGATGCGTTGGGCTGACTTCGTTATCCCGGTAAGCGCCAATCAGAAACAGATATTGACTATCTAGATCTGTCATCAAACACTGGATCAAATTGAGCGAGGCAGCATCTGCCCACTGGAGGTCATCGAGAAACAGTACGAGGGGATGCTCTGCATCGGCAAAAACGCGAATGAAGCGCTGAAATACCAGATTAAAGCGATTTTGAGCCTCCGCCGGACCCAGTTGTGGTGCTGGGGGTTGTAGACCCACAATCAGCTCTACCTCTGGGATCACATCAATAATCACCTGACCATTAGGACCAAACGCTTGCAGTAGTTTTTCCTGCCAGACTTCTACCCTGGCTTGGCTTTCAGTCAACAACTGCCGCATCAATTCCTGAAATGCCTGAATCAACGAGGCATAGGGAATATTTCGCTTCAATTGATCGAACTTACCAGAGATAAAATAACCCTGCTGACGCACGATCGGTCGGTGAACTTCATTTACCAGCGAAGACTTGCCAATGCCAGAATAGCCTCCTACCAGCATCATCTCAGTTTTGCCCTGGCTGACTCGTTCAAAAGCCGCCATTAAGTCTGCGACCTCTGCTTCCCGACCGTACAGCTTCTGGGGAATTTGAAATTGATTGGATAAATCTTGTTGACCGAGTTGGAAGCGGTCGATCGCCCCGGTCATCTGAAACTGTGCCAAACACTGCTCCAGGTCTGCCTTAAGCCCGTAGGCACTCTGGTAACGCTCTTCAGCCGTCTTAGCGAGCAGCTTCATCACAATATCAGAGACAACCTGAGGAATCTCGTTTGCACCCTGACTGTGATTTCCTACGCCCTGCTTCCTAACCTGAACAGGTGGGATGGGAATTTTGGCAATATGGCAATGCACTAATTCCACGGGATCGTGGGCAGCGTAGAAGGGCAGTTGACCTGTCAGCAACTCGTAGAAGGTTACACCCAGGGAGTAAAAGTCAGAACGATAGTCTACCGTCCGATTCATCCGTCCAGTTTGTTCGGGTGACATATACGCCAGTGTCCCCTCCAGTAAGTTGGGGGTAGCGATTTTAGGATTCTCCTTCGACAACTGCGAAGCATTGCTAAAGTTCGTGAGCTTGACCTTTCCAGTGCTGGGATGGAAGAGAATGTTTTGGGGCTGAATATCTTTATGAATCAGGTTGCGGGTATGAAGTTCTCCTAGAATTTCAGTAATCTGAATTGCGATGTGCAGAAAGCGGGTCAGCTCTAGTCCCGTAGCCGTGATCAAACTTTTGAGAAACTGCCCCTCAAAGGCTTCTAGAATCAATGCCAGCTGATTACTATAGCCATTGTGGTAGCTAATGAGTTCGCGAGATTTGATGATGCCCGTTATATGCAAGTCTTCTGTAATGTTGTATTCGTGTTTGAGTTGTGCAACATCCTTCAGTTCAGGGTTCTTAGTTTTGAGCAACTTGATTGCAACTAGCTCTCCGCTGGACTGAGCATAACCCTGGTAGACTGCGATCGCCTCATCTTCACAGATCAAGTCTGCAATGCTGTAGCCTGGCAACTGCATCATCGGTATCAACATCCATTACTCTCTTTTCAGGGGCTATCGTCTAATCCTCATACAGAGGGTTAACTTTAGACGAGGAAACCCAAAACATAGCCCTATTATGCCCGCCACGGTTAAGTTAACCTCCAGCTTGCTCTCTGCTGCCGAATTGCTGCACAAATGAACAATTCGATTCAAACGAGATTATCTGGCGATCGAACAGCGTTGCATGTCGGTGTCACGTTAACCCACAAGAGGTTAAGCCGCAAGCGATATTTGTTGTTGCATGGGAATTTCAATGACAAATTCTGTACCCTGTCCCGGTGCGGACTGGCAGTAGAGTTTGCCACCATGCTTCTCGACGACGATTTCGTAGCTAATCGGCAAGCCCAAACCAGTGCCTTTACCCACAGGTTTAGTGGTAAAGAAGGGGTCAAACAACCTTTTTTGCACGGTTTCACAGATGCCCGGACCATTGTTAGCTACACGAATGGCAATCCAGTTGTCGCCGCTGATTTCTGTGCTGATTTGAATGCTGCCGGGTTGTTTGATGCTCTCTTCAAACGTTCGCTGCTGGTTGTATTCTTCTAACGCATCAATGGCGTTGGATAGAAGATTCATGAACACCTGGTTGAGCTGTCCGCCATAACATTCAATGGGTGGGAGTTGACCATACTTTTTAATAACTTCGATCGCTGCATGGTCTGGTCCCGCTTTCAAGCGATGCTGCAAAATTGTGAGCGTACTATCAATCCCCTCATGAATGTCTATAGCTTTAGCATCGGTTTCATCCACGCGAGCGAAGAGGCGCATTGATTTGACAATTTCATGAATGCGTTGGGCGCCATGGGTAATTGAGTTGAACAACTTCAGCAAGTCATCGCGGATAAAATCCAGCTCGATCGCCTCTTGCTCTGCCTGAATGCGAGGGGTCGGCTTTGGATAATCTGCTTCATACAGTGCCAGCAGTCCCATGACATCCTCAATATAGTCTTTGGCATGGGTAAGGTTGCCATAAATAAAATTCACCGGGTTATTAATTTCATGGGCAATCCCCGCTGCCATCTGCCCTAGACCAGACATTTTTTCACCCTGAATCAGTTGCATTTGCATCTGTTGTAACTCAGAGTAAGCTTTGCCTACTTCCGCAACCTTCTGCTCTAACAAAGTATTTTTCTCTTCCAGTTTCTCAGTTAGATCAGAAAGCTTTAAGTGCAGCTTGAGGCGAGCTAAGACTTCTTCTTGCTGGAATGGTTTTGTGATGTAGTCTACGGCTCCAAGCTGGAAGCCTTCGACTTTGTTCTCAGTATCAGAAAGGGCAGTCATGAAGATCACTGGAATATCTTTGGTTTCCGGCTTTGCCTTGAGTTGACGGCAGGTTTCAAAGCCATCAATTTCTGGCATCATCACATCCAGCAAGATCAAATGCGGTCGGGCATATTTAACCCGTTCTAGAGCGATTTTTCCTGATTGTGCCACCCAAACTTCTAAACCTGCTTGATCGAGGGTGTCAGAGAGAACGCCTAAGTTGGCAGGATTATCATCAACGATAAGAATGGTCGCCTGCTGATCAACGGTTGGATTCATAGGTCTTACGTGTGAGCTGAGTAAAGTGGATTGGGTGAAGGGGTTTTATCTGTAGGACTGAATGAGCGCCAGAATTTCCTGGTCTTGAAAGCCTTTTGCCAGTTGATGTAACTGTTGAGCAAAGGGGCTGTATTTCTCATCTATCTGCTCAAGCAAGGCGACCTGTTTCAAGATGCCCTTAAAGTTGCCTTTCATGACTAGCTCGTAGAGCGTTTCTAATTCGGCTGGCGGCGGAGCAATTAATTCTGTATAGTCCACCACGGCTTTGATCGCAGGCTGCTGCGCTTCATAGAGCCATTCCAGATGCAGATGCTGTTGCAATTTTTGGAGTAACGCCGCTGCTAGTACAGGTTTGGGCAGAAAATCATTGCCGCCCGCTTCAATGCTGCGGTATTGATCGGCCTCAAAGAC
>DATNQS010000237.1:0-4703 GCA_036703925.1 Candidatus Sericytochromatia bacterium | reverse complement strand
CAACTTTAAGAGCTTGCCGTGGTAGCCAAACAAGAGCACTGCCTGCACGCCTTGTAACCCCGCTTCTACCAGCAGCGGTCCCAGCCAGTTTGCTGTTTTTACTAGGCGTGACGGCTCGACCCCCAACTGCCGCACCAGATCCAGCCCATTCTCGCCGACACAAAACACTAGACAGTCAAACCAGGCAGCTTTTTGCCGCAGATCGTCACGGAATGCCTCAAGCTGCCCTAGCGCGCTAAGGGGTTGCGAAATGCCTGTTGTGCCCAGCAGCGACAGCCCTTCCACCACCCCAAACGCTTCATTAGACGTACGTTTGGCAAGGGCACGTCCCTCTGGCAAAATTAACGTGACTTGAATCCTCTCACCTGGCTCTAGCCAACGGTTGAGGTTCTCAAACAGCAGCCGTTTAGCATAGGCATAAATGGCTGCATGTCCGTCTGCTTGCCGTCCTAACCCTTCACCACCCTGTAGCACGATCGCCTCTGACTGATTGACATCACCCCATTCGACTAATGCCCAGAGTGGTGTGTGGCGAGTCAAATCGAGGTTGTCACCAGGATCACTGCGGGTCACTGCCAGAGCCGCACCGGACTTCAGCCCTGCCACTTGCTCAATGTCAATCTCCACCGTCTCGGCTGGGTCAAGCAGGTCTACGGTTACGGTCGCGATCGACTGTGGCTGACGCAACCAGCGAAGAGCGGCGATCGCGGCAGCACAGGCAAAGACAGGCAAGGTATAACCAGCACGAGGGGGAGGTGAAAGCATGTGGCAGAGGGAAAGAGAACAACAGATGGAGTAACACGACGATCGCCAATAAAAAAGCCACGCAAATCACGTGGCTGGCTTCGATACTTAACAAAATCATTAAGCTAGTGCAGCATTAGGCAGCCAAATTTTTAGCAGCAAAATCCCAGTTAACCAAATTCTCAAGGTAGTTCTTGATAAATGCAGGACGAGCATTTCTAAAGTCGATGTAATAGGCGTGTTCCCACACATCAAGTGTCAGAATGGCTTTTTGTCCATGCGCCAATGGATTCTCAGCATTAGGAGTTTTGGTGACTTTCAAGGTGCCACCGTCGTCAACCAGCCATGCCCAACCGCTACCAAATTGAGTTGTCGCAGCCGTCGTAAACTCTTCTTTGAACTTATCAAAGCTACCAAAAGCGCTGTCAATTTTCGCTGCGAGTTCGCCAGTGGGCGCACCGCCACCAGAGGGCGAAAGGCTATCCCAAAAGAAGGTGTGATTCCAGACTTGAGCGGCATTGTTGAAAATACCTGCCTTGGAGGAATCTTTAAATGAGGCTGTAATCACTTCTTCGAGTGATTTGTCAGCCATTTCGGTATCCGCAACCAGTTTATTTAGGTTATCGACATACGCCTTGTGATGCTTGCCGTAATGGTACTCAAAGGTTTCGGCTTTCATGCCATGCGGCTCTAGGGCGTTAAAGTCGTAAGGAAGGGGGGACTGTTCAAATGCCATTGTGTTCTTCTCTCTATCTAAATCTGTGTTGAAGATCGAATCTACGTTGAAGTTTAAGGCAACTCAGAAGCTCTCGTACTTGCAGTTTTGGTCTGCGGTTGCTTACTTTAGCGATCGTTTGCTTTTCGATCAAGCCGTCTCTACTAACTACAAAAGCCTAAGAGACGCATAGAAACAGAACTTAACACCTGAATTCTACCGTAGAATTACACACTCAATCAGACTTTAGTGCTCCCTTAAAGGACAGAGATTACGTATTTGAGCGTAGCTGGAGCCAAACAATGTCAGGAAAAGATAACTTTTAGACGGGTGCGAAAGCAATGTCATGAACTGATGACCCTGGCTACTAAGGCTTACAGCCGATGACAGTTCGCAGAGCAAAATTAAGGCATGGTTATGGTACGGCAAGGTTCCCTATAATTTTGGTAAAGGCAGAGACATTATGTCCTGAACTGAACTATTGAGCTTACTTGATTTGCCTCCGGTTCTCAGTCAATCCTTTTTTCCAGCTAATGTAGTGATGCTGGACAACGGGTTAACCATCATTCACCAGCACACGCCTGCCACGCCTGTAACTGCCGTTGATGTCTGGGTAAAAGCAGGCACACTCGCTGAACCTGATGAATGGTCTGGCATGGCGCATTTTCTAGAACACATGATCTTCAAAGGGACAGAGCAGTTGCCACCCGGCGCGTTTGACCTGGCGATCGAACGGCGTGGCGGTGTCACGAATGCGGCAACGAGCTACGACTACGCTCACTACTTCATCACCACAGCCGCCCAGCATTTGGCAGAAACGTTGCCCTACCTGGCAGATTTGCTCTTACACGCGGCTATTCCAGACAACGAATTTGGGCGAGAGCGTCAGGTGGTGCTAGAAGAAATTCATCAGGCGCAGGATGACCCTGACTGGCTCACGTTTCAGTCGCTCAACGAAATGGTATATCAGCGTCATCCGTACGGGCGATCGATCTTAGGTACGGCAGAAACATTGCTGGCACGAGCGCCTGCCGAAATGCGTCAGTTTCATGCTCACCATTATCAGCCTGAGAAAATGACGGTAGTGGTTGTCGGCGATATTGCTCAAGATCGAGCGATCGATCTGGTGAGCAAAACCTTTCAACCCTTTCCGGCTCCAACGATCTGCCCTCTCTCCATACCGGAAGCCGAACCACCGATTACCACCATTCGCCGTCAGGAACTTTACCTGCCGCGTCTGGAGCAAGCACGACTGCTGATGGCGTGGATTGGACCAGGCGTGGATTGCCAGTCACAAGATCTGGATGAGCAATTGCAAGCAGCATTCGGGCTAGACATCCTTTCGGTGCTGCTAGCCGAAGGACGCACATCACGTCTGGTGCGGGAACTGCGCGAAGAGCGGCATCTCGTGCAGGCGATCAGCAGTAGTTTTTCCCTTCAGCGCGAGTCAGGGCTATTTACCATCAGTGCATGGCTAGAGCCAGAAAATTTAGAGCGGGTAGAAGCAATCATCTGCGATCGTGTCTCGCAGTTATCTACTACACCGATCTCGGAAGCCGAACTTTCTCGCTGCAAACGACTGCTCTGCAACGATTATGCCTTCTCTACCGAAACACCCTGCCAACTTGCTGGGTTGTACGGGTATTACAGCATTCTTGCTAACCCTCAAATGGCTACTAGCTACCCACAGCGCCTCCAGGCAATTCAGGCAACCGATCTTCAGCACCTCGCCAACCGCTACCTTTCGCCCTACCATTATGCGACGACAGTGGGCAAACCATTGTTGTAACTGTGTGGAGCTATCAGCTATCAGCGGTCAGCTTCACTGGTGTCTGTCTATTGCAATGCTTGGTTGAGTGTGTACAACCTGAGCGAACAGCCTTTAGCCCTTGCCGTTGGTGCAGTAATGTCAGTTGAGAATCACTACATCCATTACCACTGTTACTTTCTAAAAATTAGCTGACGGCTGACCGCTAACCGCTTTCCATTGTTCGCTCTTCGCAAAAAGGATGGTTTCGTGAATCTAGGTATTGAACAGTCTCCTCAAACGCGCACAGTACTCAAAAACGGCATAGTTGTTTTGGTGTGGGAGAATCCTGCCGCAGACATCGTAGCGGCTCGCATCTTTGTCAGAGCGGGTAGCCAGTGGGAATCGTCACAGGACGCAGGTTTGTCGCATCTGGTCGCGGCTGTGTTAACGAAAGGCACTGAGCAGCGATCGTCTCTGGAAATTGCTGAACAGGTTGAGTCTGTTGGGGCTAGTCTTAGTGCTGATGCGGCTACCGATTACTTTCTGTTGAGCCTCAAGACTGTCTCTTCGGATTTTGCTGCCATTTTGGCACTGGCAGGCGAACTGTTGCGATCGCCCACGTTTCCACAGCCAGAGATCGACTTGGAACGCCGACTCACGCTTCAGGCGATTCGCTCTCAACAAGAACAATCTTTCTCGATCGCCTTTGACCAACTGCGACAGTTAATGTATGGCGATCATCCCTACGCGCTTTCGGGTTTAGGTACAGAAACTAGCGTGTCACAGCTTGAGCGTGCCGATCTCCAGCGCTATCATCAGACGCACTTTCGCCCCGACAACATCGTTATTAGCCTCTCAGGGCGGCTTCAGTCTGCTGCCGCGATCGCTCTGATTGAAGAAGTATTTGGCGATTGGCAAGCTCTCCCTACGCCCTTACCCGTTCTCCATCTGCCTACCATCACATCCACACCAGCGAGAGCAGCGATCGCTCAAGAAACCCAACAGTCGATCGTTATGCTGGGCTATCTTGCACCAGCGGTCGTCTTTGATCGTGCTAGAGATGGTGCTGGAGCGATACGGCACAATGGAACCTCGGGTGAAACAAGCTCCTCTTCGGCCTCCCTGCCCTTAGCTCCCTACGCTCCTTCCATTCAGGACTACGCCGCACTCAAATTACTTAACAGCTACCTCGGCAACGGGCTTTCTAGTCGCCTCTTTGTCGAGTTGCGCGAAAAGCGTGGTCTAGCCTACGAAGTGTCTGCCTTCTATCCCACTCGCTTGCATCCCGCACAATTTGTCGTTTATATGGGCACCGCCCCTGAAAACACCGCGATCGCTCTTGATGGGTTGAAGGCAGAAGTCGATCGCCTGCGAACCCATCCCTTTGACCCTGAAACCTTGCAAGCCGCCAAAGATAAAATTCTGGGGCAGCATGCACTTGGCAAGCAGACCAACGCTCAGATTGCTCAGACCTTTGGCTGGTACGAAACAGTC
>DATNQS010000236.1:0-7460 GCA_036703925.1 Candidatus Sericytochromatia bacterium | reverse complement strand
CCAATATCTGGCGGAATTGGCTGAATAACCTTGCGACCAGCAAAAACCAGAAAAAGCAGTGCCCAAACTGCAAGCAATCCTTGTTCTAGGGGTAAAGGGAGCCAACCAACCATGTGCCCTAACAGGAGCAGCGGCACGATTGGCGTGAGGAACTTCGTTTCTAGACGGTTAAAGCAAACGGCTTCTTTAAAGAAAATGCCAGTCAGTGCCGCAAAGGTAAAGCCAATACCCAGGATACTTAACGGTTGATTGTAAACGGTTAAGGCAAACGGCTCTGGATCAAGATGCCCGATCGCCACTGCTGCAAGACAGCCAACACCCCAAAACACCTGTAGCGCCCGATGCAACGCTGCCATATAGATATGGATTGTCAGCAAACTTACGCCCAGTGCCAAACAAAAGCCTGTGTAAAGCAACGTCAGCCCTTGTAAAATTACTGGCTTGTCTGCGTGCCACAGCCCTAACCCGACCCCAAGGGCAAAGCAGAGCGCCGCAACCAGCAAGCCAGCGCGATAAATGACGACACCCTTGCGATCGTCTGCCGTCAGTGTAAAGTCCCCAAACTGTCCCTGGTAAAGCGCTGGCTCAAATGATTGCGTCATGGCTAGTGTCGTGAGTGCTGTTGCGTTGCTCCTCACCTATTCTCTCTCTAACAACCACAACTAACAACGATTTCAATCACGTTGGCAGCCAGCTCGCGGTTTAAATGAAGTCTTGCCTGAGCATTACCGCCATTAACGGCAACTTCGACCCAGCCATGACTGCCTACCAGTGCCAGCAACTCTCCGGGCAGGCTGTCGCTATAGGTGTGCTGACCTGACAGCGTTACGTTGTTAACCGAGAGCGACCATTGTTTGCCGCTTACTTGCGCTTCAGGGATGTTTGTAATCACGTTGCCAAAGTGGTCGATCGCTTGAATGCAGCCTGTCAGTTTATAGGAGGAATAATCAACGTCTCCACCACCCGCTAAAACTGCCACTGGTATCTCAGTGCTATCTACCTCAGGTTGACAGTTCTCAAGCCGACGGTAAATAGGCACATTCAGCCTGACTAATGTTTCTGGTTCAAGGTAATCGCCCATCTCAGCCAGCGGCGCCCCACTGGCAAGATGAGCACCGACTGGTGCAAAGATGTCGCGTCCATGGAAGGTTGCGCTGGCTTCTGATGTACGCCAGTAGCAGGAATTTGTCAGTGAAACGGCTGCAATGATGGGATGAGCAGCAAAGACACCACTGAAAATTCCATTATCAGGTCCGACTAAAAAACCTGTTGGGTGTGCCGCCATTTCGCCTACGGCAACCGCGATCGCGCGTCGCGTACCACCCACGCCGGGATCAACCACGGCAACGTGGACGGTGGCTGCTGGGAAATAAGGATAAGCCGTCATCAGACTAAAGCGTGCCAGAGCAATGTCCTGTGGCGGGATCTGATGCGTTAAATCAATAACGGTGAGTGACGCATTCACCTGGGCGATTACCCCTTTCATAATGCCAACGTAGGGGTCGCTCAAGCCAAAGTCACTAAGCAAAGTAAGCACACGACCACCTGGCTCCATTACTGCATCTCTATCAGTAATCAGCTAGCAAGCGGCAAATCCTGCCAGTGGCGCTCGGAAGCCGCGCTCTGTACTATAAATGGGCGCTCAGTTTGCATTGACTCTAGCTCAATGATCGCGTCGATTGACTGCTGCGCGGCGTGCAGAGCTTCTTCCAGGGGTTGAGTCGGTGCAACGAAATAGCCATAGCGTACAGCAACCTGACCTTCCTGCGCTGCATACCTGCGATCAGCAGGATGATACCAATGGAGCCATAAGCCTTTATCTACAGCTCCTTGGAAAACGCGGTTGAGAAAAATTTCCCATCCTAAATAGGTGTGGACAGGCTGAGAATCACTCAAGACAGCTTGAGAAGATGGGGGTTGCATGGTTGCCGAGAGAGTTTGCATTGTCCGCTACTATGATTGGTTAAGTTTGTTCTTTCTCTTTAGAGACCGGTTGGTAGTAGCTGCACACAATTAAAGACATTCTCTACAATCCCCTCAGGTCTAGCACAACGGCATGACAGGCAGTCATGACCATAGTCGGGGATTAGACAAGGCAGTTTTTACCTTTAGAAAAACCCCACTGCGTAAAGCCAGAGACTGGAAGCAGTAAGGTACTCAAGGGCGAAACGCTCTCAGCTTGGAAAAAGTTAGAGCTTGTTTCACGACCTAATGTTGCCATGGGATTAGTGTCGCAAGGATGACCGCTACTCCGCCTCTACCAGTAGTTCGATTTCACATGGATATCGCTTCATTCCGGACTAACGATCGATTGCGTTATCGTCTGATGACAATGCTCTTACAGTTCCTAAAACACTGAGCTGTGCCCTGTCTTTTTTCTTAACTTCTGATAGCTGATAGCTGACAAAGAGGCGATCGACAGCGAAATCGTAACGTTCCGTATCGTAAGCTACCGTTTTTCCTTATGGGTGCTATAATTTAGTCAAATCCGTTAGCACATTTTATTTTTAACAGATGTCTATTATGAACAGAAAACGTCAGGAAGTCGTGACACAGGCATCCCAAACCCACCGCGCTAATATGCAAAAAAACTTGCAGCGCCGTTTGGAAACTGCTAGAGCCAAGGGTGATGAAGAGTTGATTCGTCTCCTGGAAGCAGAAGCAAACTATATTGGTTAGTTGATCGCTGAGTCGGCATTGCTGACGACAGTCAAAGTCTCATTGCTCACTAAAAAGAAGCCAAGGATCAATCATTTGAGCGATCCCTGGCTTTTTTCTTTGGGTTGGTTAAGCCTACGTAAGCAGCCGAATCTCTAATGTGATAGCAAAATTTTGACGGCGATCGCGGCTACCTACGGGCATCCCTCAGAGCTTCAAGACTTCACCAACTTTCATCATCCTGATCTGACTTTTGACACCCTGCTGCTGAAGTGCTTGAGAGAAAGCAGTCGGTGTGCCTGGCAGGTTGAAAACACCATAATGCATGGGTACGACAGTGCTTGGGTTGACCAGCTTAACGGCTTCGGCGGCTCGTTGGGGTCCCATTGTGAACTGGTCGCCAATGCACGCCAGCATCAAGCTCACTTTTCTAAATTTGGGTATGAGCGACATATCAGCAAAGACATCTGTATCGCCCGTATGGTAGATCACAGGACCACCTTTAACGCTGACCAAAAAGCCACCAGGATTGCCTGCAAATGTTGCAGGGCTGCCATCTGACGCAACCGAAGAACTGTGGACGGCTGGAATAAACGCAACCTTGACTTCGCCATTCAGCAGCGTCAGTTCGCCACCAAAGTTTCCCTGGGTCTCGAGGGTGACTAGCTCTTTGGGATAACCGCTAAAGGCGACGATCGCGTGCCCCAAGTCAAAGGTGCTGACTAGCTTGGCGTTCGTTTTTTTGGCGATCGCCACCGCATTCCCCAAATGGTCAAAATGTCCGTGCGTCACCAGGATTAAATCAACCTGCTTCAGCGCTGCCAGATCTGCTTTACCGTTGGGGTTGAGCGGATTCTCCAACCAGGGATCGATCAGCAGCACCTTACCAGATGGCGTGGTGAGCTTAAAGGCTGATTGCCCGTACCAGAGCAGTTGGGTACTACCTGATTGTGCATTGCTGGCACTGTGCCATCCAGCCATGACGATAGTCAGAATAATCGTGATCAGGGCGATACCTGCTTTCAGCGAGTGCTGCCGCACCCAAGTCCATTGCTTCATCTTGATATCCTTTACGTTGGCGATCGCGGTGCTGATCTTGCTGCAAGTGTGCAGTAAGACCCCACTTCAGGGAGACTTTAGCACCTAACGCAGCGGTCAAACTCACGAATCAAACTCACGAATCAAACGCGATCGTATCAACCCAGTCTTGATACTGCGCCTCGCGTTTTTCGGTAACCGCAATGAGTAATGCCCGCAGACGTTCAGTTACAGGACGGTCAGTGGGCAGTTCGTAGTTTTCAACACGCTTGACAGGTGCCACCTTAGCAGCCGTGCCTGTTAAAAAGACTTCATCAGCAATATACAGTTCGGATTTGTCAATGGGACGCTCGATCGTCGGAATGCCCAGATCCTTCGCCAGAGTCAGCACACTGTCACGAGTAATACCTTCTAGAATGTCCTGGTCAGACCCAGGCGTAACCAACTGACCGTTGCGAACGATGAAAATGTTCATCCCCGATGCCTCGCTCACTTTGCCTTGCGTGTTTAGCATAATGGCTTCATCAAAGCCCGATTCGACCGCTTCCGTTTTGGCAAGGGCAGACGCAATGTAGGCAGCCGTAATTTTGCCGCGCAACGGCATACTGGGATCTGCCTGACGCTGCCACGAGCTAATGCGACAGCTTACACCTGCGGGCGGCAAATAATCGTCCATCGCTAAACCGTAGACCAAGAAGCTTTTTTCAACCTGATGTAGCCTGGGCGCAATGCCAAGCCCAGAAGTATAAACAAGTGGACGGATGTAGAAGGGACGAGTGGGGCGATTTTTTTGGATAAACTCAACAATCACCTGCTTGATCGTCGTACTAGGCAAGTCGTAATGGATAAAGCGAGCACTCTGACTGAGCCGCTGGCAGTGTCGCTCTAGCCGAAAGAGAAAGATTTGATTAGGGTTCTGTGGATCGGGAATGCCGCGCATCCCACCGATCGCACCCGTCCCATAATGCAAAGCATGGGTGGCGATCGAAATTTTGGCCTCTGTAAACGGAATAAATTGCTCTTGAAGGTAGGCGATCGGCAGAAAGGTGTCCATGAGTCCGAGGGGTGATTGAAAAAAGCTAGTGCTGTTGATAGTACTCCACGACCTGCGTCATGAACGACTGCCAGCGATCGTGGGCACCTAAATTTGCAAAGACTGAGCAGCAATCATCTCATCTACACCCTCGCACAGCCGACGATAGAGATACATAAACGCAGATACGCGCATATTCATCTACATCACAATTGGCCGGACGCACACAGCTCCTGAGAGCAAAATTGTTTGAGTAAGCAACACTTCAATCTACAGCCGTTGCCACCTACGTTAGCTGTCCCATCTAGCCTTTCTGCCCCTTTGTCCTTTACCTTTACCCTTCTCTCCCCTACAAAAGCCAGCCCCATCTGGTTTCTGACCCCCACTACCGGTCCTGAAATACTGGGACTTTTCTACTAAACCTTTACTTTGGGAGCAAGAGTTTGCAAAAACTGTTGACTTTCTAAACTGGTTGGGTACATTAGGTGAAGATTTGCATGACCACCTTTAAAGCGTTTGGCATCCATCTATGGGTAGAAAGAATCGAGCGGGTAAAAACAATCGCGCCGTTTTAACCTTAATCGTCGCGTGTAGCACCGCTGGTGTGATTTTGGGCGGTACAGCAAGCTGGGCAGAAAGTAACAGTTGCTTGCAAGAATCGGCACCTTCAGCACAGTGCTTAACCAAAAGTCCGATGACACGAACGATCGAGGGGATGAGTGTCGGCTTAGTAGCAGGCTTGGGAGCCGCATTAGGAGCTGTCTGGCAGGCAAAGCAATCAACAGAGGCTTAGTTGTGAACAATTGTCCTAGCTCTTAGGACGATCGCTCTTTGAACCTAGGGACCGCACGTTGTTGGCATTAGCTTCTCTAGCACTAGCTTCTCTGACACGAGAGGGCGGCTCTGGCTGAAGCTGCTGCCGACCATTGCGAACCACTCGCATCATTTCGCTTAACTGTTGCTCCATTTCCTGTAACACGCGATCGGCGTACTCATCTGCCCCCGCCTGAATTTCTTCGCACTCGGCGATCGCCATACGCTGCATTTCTTCTAGCTCCTGTTGAGCTTGACGGCGTATCCGTTCGATTTCAGCGATTGTCTGCGCTTCCGCAGCTTCACACTTTTGCTGCACTTGCTGACGAATTTGCTGCGCTTCGATCTCAGCCTGCCGTAGGATGCCCATTTCGTTCAAAATTTGGGCTGCCTGTCGCTCGGCATTTTCGACAATTTCCTGGGCATATTGCTCGGCTTGCAAGAACAGCTCATCCTTCTGGTGAGCAATCGCCTCTGCTTCATGAAACGCCTCTGGGAGACTGAGCCGCACCAAATCGAGTTGCTCTAGCAACTGTTCCTCATCCACCCATGTCCAGCGCGTCATCGGCACCCGTGGACTGTCGAGGATCATTTCCTCCAGCCGATTCAACTCTCGCTGAATATCTATTCCCGACCGAGAGGTTTCTCCCTGGACGGTTCCGTTGTGAGTGGCAGCGGTGTTGGTGCTAAAGCCGTGGTCTGGGCTGATGCTGGATGAGTCTTGGCGAAGCATTGGTAAATATCTACGGCGACATGGTTAGGAACAAGATGATCGATCGCACCGCCAAACCTGGCGATTTCCTTAACGAGACTGCTGCTCAAAAAACTATATTCATTGGACGTTGCCAAAAAAACGGTTTCGATCTGAGCCGAGAGTGTTTTATTAGTATGAGCCATTTGCAGCTCCATCTCAAAGTCAGAGAGCACTCGCAAGCCTCGAAGTAGTGCTGACGCTCGTCGCATCCTGGCATAGTCGATCGTTAAGCCGTCAAAGCTATCAACTTCGAGATTAGACAAGTGTTGCGTGGAGCGACGAATCTGCTCGATGCGATCTGGCACCGTAAACAGCGGCGTTTTGTTTGGATTGCGTAAAACTGCCACGATCACCTGGTCAAACAGCTTACAGCCTCGCTCAATAATGTCGAGGTGCCCCAAGGTAACAGGATCGAAGCTGCCAGGATAAATTGCAAGCACGGACAGTGACCAACGCTACTGAGGCGATTATAAAAGCAAATGCTGCTGACTCAACCTGACACGGCTAGTAAGCCTGATCAAGTTTAGTCGTTAAGAGCAAAGTCGCCTTGATTATGAAGAACACGGCAAAGCTGATCAGCAAAGAAAGGAAATTAAGCTGCGAAGAGGAAGGCAGTAGACAGCTCCAAGCGATGGAAATCCACCTACTCTACCAGAACTATATGGTTTCACCAAGAAGATATGCTTCTCTGGCGATCGTTGCCGCTGCCTGATTGATTATTTTGCAGGCAGGAACTGTGTTCACGTTGCTGTTTTCGTTTCACTGCCGATGCGACATTTTTGACTGGCGATTCGCTCTACCACTTTTGCCAGGGGTTGTTCCAGGGTCTGGCGCTCTTGCTGAAGTGAGGTGGGATAAAGGGCTACGAAAAAGTACTCGCGGAGCAACAGCATGGCACGCTGAGGGCTAGTCATTTGGTTTGAGAGAGGGCTGATAGCGGGAATGACCCGAAAGCCTACTTGCTCAAAGATCAGGAGCGATCGCCACAGGTGCGGCGCATCTGTCACTAACAAAATCTGCTTGACCGCTTGAGATTGCAGCACGGCTTTCGTAAACACTGCATTCTCCCAGGTTGTTTTGGAGCAACCCTCGCCGCTGATGTTTGCAGCCGGAATGCCCCTGGTTCGCAGTAATTGAGCAAGTTCGGGGGCATCATTGATCCCA
>DATNQS010000235.1:0-12712 GCA_036703925.1 Candidatus Sericytochromatia bacterium | reverse complement strand
ACACTGGCAGCTGGCGATCGACGCTTGCCGCTTTACCGCCACCCCTTACCTAGTGGAGAGACGATCGGACGGCAGGCAATGCTGGTCTTTTGTGCTCGTGGTAGTGGGTTGATTGTGAGCTTGACCCGCTTCGTTTGTTTTGGTGGCTTTACAGAAGAAGACAAGCAGTTGCATCGTACCATTGCTGAAATTGAGGCGGTGGCGCTCAAGCATTCTCACGTAGAAGCACCCTTAAATGAGGTGTATAACGCGTTGGCAACGGTCTATGAACAGAAGGGCTATCCACACGCCATTCAAGAGCATCATCAGGGTGGTACAGCAGGCTATGGGGCACGCGAAATTGTGGCAACGCCGGAAACCAGCGATCGTCTTGCTGCTAACATGATCCTTGCCTGGAATCCCAGCATTCCGGGCGCAAAAATTGAAGATACCTTTGTGTTAAATGCGGATCACAGCCTGGAGAATTTGAGTTTTGACACTCACTTTCCTCATGTTGAAATTGACGGGCGGCTGCGTCCTGTACCCCTGGAACGATGATGGACTTTGAACAAATCTTTAAAGCAACACCTGATATTGAAGCAAGCGCACCGGGTCGCGTGAATTTGTTAGGCGAACACACTGATTACAACGATGGTTTTGTGTTGCCAACGGCAATACCGCAACAAACAAAAGTTTTTATTGGGTACAGCTCTGACGATTGCCATCATTTCTATTCTGCTGAATTAGAGGAACAGATTGATGTTGAGCCAACGGCAACGGCTCTCGAAGGCTTTGCCAGTTACGTTAACGGCTGCATTCAAGTGTTGAAACAAGCAGGCTATGATAGCCCTCCTATTAACGTTTTTGTCACCTCATCAGTGCCGATCGGCTCAGGTTTATCCAGCAGTGCGGCGCTAGAAGTGGCAACTTTACGGGCGTTACGATCGCTCCTCAAGCTTGACCTTGATGATGTACAGATTGCTCAATTGGGGCAGCAGGCAGAAATTCAATATGCAGGCGTAAGCTGTGGCATTCTCGACCAGATGGCATCTAGCCTTGCCGATACAGAGCATATGCTGTTTCTGGATACTCGTACACTCGATCGCCAAATTCTACCGTTTCCGGCTGGGGCAGAGATTGTAGTGATTGATAGTGGTGTAGCGCGATCGCTGGCGAGCAGCGGCTATAACCAACGTCGATCGGAGTGTGAAGCAGCTGCCCGTCAATTGGGCGTGAAGGCATTACGAGATATTAGCGATCCTCAGGCAGTAGAAGCATTATCTGACCCCATCCGTAAACGTGCCCGTCATGTGATCACCGAAGATAACCGGGTTTTAAAGGCATTAGACGGTGTTTCGGCTCCCGTGTTTGGTGAATTAATGAATGCTTCTCACGCTAGCCTGCGAGATGATTATGAAGTCTCTGTACCTGCGTTAGACACCTTAGTAGAGCTTTTGCAGGGCACTCCTGGTGTCTTTGGCGCACGCCTGACAGGAGCTGGCTTTGGAGGTGCGTGTGTCGCATTAGTTACCCTGGGAGAGGCACACACGATCGCTCAAACGGTGCTCGATCGCTATAACGCCGCTGGGTACAACGGTCAGATTTTGGTTAACTGAAGGCTGTTTACCTTGGTTCGTGTATGGAGCATCACAGGTAAACATCGCTGCATTCATTCCCAAGCCAGAGGCGATTGAACAAGTAAGTTTATATGCTGAAACCATAACAAGGTTTTAGTTTTGCAAAAGTGGTTCCGCTGGATTGAGGTAAGGGGGCAGCTCATGCAACATGATTTGCCATCCTGAACCACCTGCAAGGCTGCCTTAACTCTAGCCCCTCCTAATGAAAAAGGGGGTGAAAAGCCTCTTCCCTTTCTCCTTAAAGAAAAGGGTATGGCTCAAAGGGTAGAGCCTGCGGGAAGCAAATTGCAAGATAGGAATGAGGATGCACTAATTGCATCTTTGTCATACATGTACTTAGCCAGCTAACCAGTGATGCCCTAAAACCATTTTTTTTAACAGTTATAAATGTGAGGGGTTATGAAACTTCAAATTGAATGTAACAACAGTGCGCTTCAGCAGCAACCTTGTTGGCTTTGTAAGCAATCGTTTGAGGTTGCACCCGCAAAAGTTATTGCCTGCGATGACCAGGGCAATTGCTATGGAGAAGTTTGTTCTAAATGTTTAAGCAAAGGGTTTGACTGGCTTAGCGATCACTTTGACCGTCTAAACCGACCGAAGAAACCAGTCTTGCTGCGGCGCTCTCAGAAAGCGGCTGTACCTGTTAGTGCTTAAGGCTGGAATCATCAGTAAATGACTTATGAGCAGTGACTTAGAACAACAGAGCAACGTCGCGATGATTCACCAATCATTAAATGAACTTCATGAACTACTTTCTGCCTTAGAAGCACAGAGCAAGTTAGGGCTTTTGATCGAGCCAATGAAGCTAGAGACGGTCGAAGTGATTATGCCAGCGGCTCAATTTCCCGTTTTGGATGATGGCTACTTTCAGGTAGATGAATTGAACGGATTTGGCGAGTTGTGATTAGTGAGTGCAGAGCATGGCATCACGGTAGTTTTCATTTTTTCAATCAGTAACTTTTAATAGGAGAACAATCCATGGTTGCAACGTTAGATGATACAAAGCGCATGATGATCGGTGAACGGCTAGCAGATTTGAAAGCGGTTCAAAACCTGATTATCGCCAATGATCAAAAGCTTCTGGCGGCTTGCCATGATACCGATATTCGCGATCGTCTTCAGAATATGCTTCAGGATGACCAAAAAAACTTGGGCATTATCGAAACAGTGATTGTCCAGTATGGCATTCCATCCGAGCCAAGTGCTGCAACTAAAACCTTTACGCAGCAGTCTGAGCAGACGATGGCAGGCGATGAGTTTACGTTCTACCAAAAACTGCTCCACCACGAATTGATGAAGCATGGCCAAACTATGAATGGCATCATGATCCATAAAGCGGCTCAGGTGGTAGGGGCTGATATTGAAGTGGCAATCACTCCGTTAAATACCGTTAACTTTGAGAGTCGCGCTCACCAAGAACAGCTTAAAGGGATGCTGGAGCAGGTAGGCGTTCGGGAAATGACGGGTCAAGAGGCTAAACAAGGGCTGTGGGCAAGAGTACAAGATGCAACTGCGGCTTTGTCAGGTATTGCTGGGAGCATACTTACCCAAAACTCCGACAAGGAGGATATGAATATCCAGACGTTAATTCGGCTGGATCACAACAAGACAAATACCATTTTCACCGAAATTGGAGCCACAAAAGACCCTCAAAAGCTGCAAGAGTATTTTGGACAGCTCTACAAAGACCTTTTGACCCATGCACAAGCTGAAGAAGAAGTGGTCTACCCTAACGTGCGATCGTTCTACGGCGACCATGATACGCAGGAACTGTACGATGAACAGGCTGAAATGAAGCGTATGCTGGATGAAATCAAAGCAAGTGATCCTCATGCAGCCGACGAGTTCAGATCAAAAATTAAAACGTTGATGGATGCGGTCGGTGATCATATTCGCCAGGAAGAAAGCACCCTGTTTGCTGCCATTGATAAAAATTGCAGTACGGAACAAAAAGAACAAATGGCAACTGAATTTAAGGCTGCTAAGAGCAAAATTCAACAGGAAATGGTAGCCATGTAATTGCCTTTGGCACGTTACATTCAGCCCATTGTTTGAATTAAGAAACGTATTGGGGTGCAGCATTGCTGTGCCCCTTTCTATTGCGCCATGTATTGTATGTACATTTTGACCTTGGTTGAGGCTCTCCCCTAAGAAATGCGATGCCGCTGATCCTTTAGTAGAGGGTGAATCAGAGCTTGGGGCTGGCGATTAAAATCGCGTCTACAACTACGAAGTCTGCCTGCGCGGACTAGCAGCAACCAGGAATTGAGCACCTGCGGCGGCAGTTTATCGCCCTTTGGGCATGGCTACGCTAGTGCTCCTGTAGCGGCGGTTTCAACCGCCAAGCGTAGAGATATGTACCTCAAGAGCAGCTAAAAACAATGCTTCAATTCTATTGACTTAAAGAAATTGAGTTTTTTGAAGAATTGCTAGTTCGATCGCTATTCTGCTTTTGCGATTGGGGACAATAAGGAATGTATAGAGGGTTACGTTTTCTCTACCAAGGAGATGAATTTAACCCTCGCATTCCCGATTGGAGCGGATAGTAAGTTGGTACAAACTGTAGAGACTGTATTTACCGAGAGTGAGCTAGATCGGTTTGCAGAAGAGCTGAATCGAGATGGTATTTGTGTCATTCGTGGTTTATTCGATCGCGACCTGATTGATCGATGGAAAGTCGCGTTCGATGCCTTATTTCAAGAGCGGCAACAGCGGTCCGGCGGTTTGGCTCCCCGTGGTCAAGCTCGCTGTTATGCAACATTGCCCTGGGTAGCACCGTTTGCCGATCCGGCTGTGTACGCTAATCCAATCATCCGGGGCGTACTAAATCGCGTCTTTTTCCAAGAGTATAAGCTGGTGCAGCTAGCGGCTGACATCCCCTTGCAAGGTTCACAGTATCAGGAGATTCATCGAGATTTCCGTCCACTGTTTTCTGATCAAATTGTGACCCCCTTGTATGCGCTAGCAGTCAACTTTTCGCTGGTTGAGGTAACGGAGGCAAATGGTCCCTTTGAGATGGCGCGTGGTACTCATGTAATGTCGCGTGAGGAGGGCTTGGTTAAAGTCCATGCGGGTGAAATTCCGATGGAGCAATTTTATATGCAGCCAGGTGATGTCATGATTCGCTCGCCTCTGGCACTGCATCGTGGTACGCCTAACCTAACGCCACAGCCTCGACCCATGATCGTGATGGGTTATGTAATGCACTGGCTTCATACTCAAAAAGTAGACCTAACACTGCCACGGGCTTATTACGAAAGCCTGCCGCCAGAAACACAAGAGCTACTCCGATGCAGAGTGGTCGATCAGTTAGCAGACAGTGAAGTCGAAACCTATATCAACTTCGCGTATTAAGCAGATTCATGCAGCCACTCAGCCTGGGAAAGGTGCTCTACTGTAGAACACCTTTCACAAATCTGCTCGTAACGGTAGAAATGTTGGCAACACTACTGTCACGATCGCTACACCATGACAGAGATCACTAACACATTTCACATCAGCCTCTACCCAACGGTGAGAGAAGACAAGCTAAAGGACTGAAGTTGTCCTTATCAGGCATTAAGCATAATCAACGTCGTGTAGCTCACACCAATTTTTTAGAAACCTGATTAAAACGTAGGTTGATTTGAGTTTAACGAAGCTCAAACAAGCGAAGGCTGGCGTTGAGTTGAACGCTAGGTAACCCAACCTAGGTTAGCATTCTATGTCTCTTCAAAAGGAGCTGATCTACCCAGAAAATCACCGTCAATTAACTGCATAGAATGCGTGAGAATTGTGTTTAACATTGGCAAGCACGTACTGCATCAAAAAACAGGAAACATTGGCAAAGTTATTGGCTATAGGTATCGAATGCTAAACGATGGCTATACAACGACCCTAAAAGTATTGGTGGATCATGCGCTAGCTTCTAACAGGTGAGGCATTGTCGAAGAAGATTTGCATTCAGCCTAAGTGAAGTAGTGAGGCTTTTATACTTTTACTCTTTAAAGTGAATAGAAAAGGCTGGTTCAGGTAGTCTTTTCTTCAGTGTGCTGTTATACATCATCATGAACACCTATACCAATCCGGTTTACCAAGATTATTTCGCTGACCCATTTGTTTGGAAGCATCAGGGTGTCTACTATGCGATCGGCACTGGTCCCGCAGAAGCAGCAGGGCAGGTGGAAGAGAAGGCTCAACAGCGGGTCTTTCCACTGCTTCAGTCTGATGATTTGGTGAACTGGCGCTCTGCCGGGAAAGCGTTACTGCGACCCGATCCCACTTTGGGCAATAACTTCTGGGCACCCGAAGTTGCCTACTGTGATGGCACTTTTTACCTCTACTACTCCATTGGACATGAGGATAAGCACCATCAGTTGCGAGTTGCCACCAGTACTGAGCCGTTGGGACCGTATCAGGATACAGGGGAGCCGTTACTAGACCCAAAAATCTGCCCGTTTGCGATCGATCCCAGCCCCTTTCAAGACGATGATGGGCAATGGTATCTCTTTTACGCTCAAGACTTTCTGGATACCGATGATGGTGTCCGGGCAGGCACGGCTCTGATGGTCGATCGCCTCACCACTATGACGAAACTAGAGGGCAAAGCAAACGTGGTTCTCCGCGCTCGTCACGATTGGCAGCGGTTTTTGGCAGATCGCCCTATGTATGGTGACATCTACGATTGGCATACTTTAGAAGGACCTTGTGTTCGTAAACATGGCGAGCGCTACTATTGCTTTTACAGTGGTGGACGGTGGGAAACCGAAAGCTATGGCGTTGATTATGGTGTTGCCGATCGGGTGATGGGTCCTTATACCGATGCTGGCAATGAAGCTGGTGCGCGGGTGCTGCGATCGGTGCCAGATTATGTGCTGGGTCCCGGTCATAACTCGATCGTGGCTAGTCCCGATGACCAAACCGAGTATCTGGTTTACCACGCCTGGGATACAGGAATGCAAGCCCGCCGTATGTGTATTGATTCACTACTTTGGACACCTGATGGCCCTCGTTCTAAGGGACCAACCTGGACACTACAAACCATCTAAGCGGCTAGATTAGCTGCCCCTACAAGCTGAGACTGCCTACTCTTCAGGAAGCAAGCTATAGTTTAGCCCTCTCTTAGTAAACGAGTGAAGGGGAATGCCCTCAAAACCCTAGTCACATCTCGCGTAACCTAGCGTTAAGTAGGGTTAACAACTAACAGGAAGTCTTTTTTAGCTAAAGCTATCCCGCAGATTCTCCTTTCTTTTCTAATTGCAAGTGATAAATCGCCAGTATCTTTTGTATCAAGAGATACTGATTTCTTTAACACAAGCTCTGTCTTGCACAAAGGTAGCGATCGTCCAGTGACAGAGGTTTGTAACAACAGTGAGCTTTATATTTTAAGTTTATAAGCACCGAAGAGTAGTAAAACCCTTGCCGAATCAGGAGAGGCAATTGCGGCTACTTGTCCTGGGCGAGTAGAGCAACTCTTTGCCTCGGTTGCTAGCCAAGCAACAGGGCAGTTTGATTAGCAAGCAATGGCACTACAGATGCATTCTGGAGTGGGTCGGGAAATGAACATCTTTTTAATACGGCTGCCATTCAAACGTTGCTGAATGGAGGAATGGTTTAGGCAGCAGAACCAGCAAAAGTGCCTGAGACAGAGCTGTTAGTGGCTGTGCTTCGTTATTAGCAAGTGAAAAGCAAACAGGAGAAAAATGGTAAATACTCAGAAGAAACGTGCGCTTGGAATCCTTTCAGGTCACGAAAATACAGAAGGATCGCTAAAGGCATTACATAGCTCTGGCTTTCCAATGGACAAAATCTCTGTCGTTGGTCGAGACTTAAACCCAGAGGCTGAAACGCCGGGTAATGTTGAGATCAGTAATCAAGTTGGCGATACTAAAGTTGATGCTACCCAAAGTGCTGTTAGCAATACTGCAACGATAAGTGCAACTGGCTTTACGATGTTGGGGCTAACAAGTCTGGCATTACCTGGTCTTGGAGTTGTGCTTGCTGCGGGAAGCTTTGCAGCAGCGTTAGCAGCAACAGTTGCCAGTACGGGAGTTGCAGCAGTAGCTGCAAATAACCTGGTTAAAGCATTGTCCCAAATGGGCATCCCTGATGCTCAAGCTAGCTTATATAGCGATCGACTCCATCAAGGAAACTACCTCGTAATGGTCGAAGGGTCAGAGGAAGAAATTCATCAGGCTGAGTCTATTCTCCGTGATTACAAAGTGGCCGATTGGAGCATTTACTAGACCGTTGCATTCACGATGAATTTCTTTCTTGACCAAAGGCTACTTTTTTGCTGCTGGGGCTATTGCATCGTTTAAAGGACGAATTACTGAATGCAGTTCAGACGTTGAAATAATAGGCGCTAGTAAAGCAAACTGATTTCTGCATCAGGTTCGACTGCAATAACTGGGGTTGCTGATATGTGAGGAGACGCTCACTGAAAGGTTTGAAGCTTCGCTTCAAACCAAGCGTAACAAACCCACCACGCAGCAACACCCAGTTTTTTAAAACCCTTACCAATAGCGCCTTTGAGTCTTTACCTCTAAAGATATATAGTGAAAGCCATATATATCAGTGTATCGTTGAGTACACTCATTTTTTACAATTTCAGCAAAATAGCCTTACTTAGGAATGAGCTAAGTTCTTCTCGTAGGAGGGACTTAAACTAAGCTAAAACTGTTATTTTTTAAGCAGTCGATACTTCGGCAAAAAACGGTTCGACAATTTAGCCCTTCTGCAATGTGAGCGAAATTCTTGATTTCAGTTTATCAAGCACGAAGGTTAAATTGTCAGATCTCCAGGTTAACTTTTAAACCTGGATCTTGTTTAAAAACTGCATAACTTTTTTGAAAGGTCTAGTTGCCGTGTGAGTCTCATCCGCTCGCTAAGTTCGTGATTTATGAGGTAATCAATGTCCACATATCCCGCTTCGGATCAGCGCTTTAAAGAAAAGAACGCATCAGAAAAGCAGTCTTCAGATGTTCCTTTTCAACCCGAACAAAACCCTATTTATCTGAAGTGGTCTGAAAAGACGGATTTAGAATCTTTAGAATCTAATGCCAATGTATCTGCTCTAGTTTGTTTCTCCCATCTACGCTGGGACTTTGTGTATCAACGCCCGCAACATTTACTTAGCCGTTGTGCCCAAGCTCGCAGAGTATTTGTTGTTGAGGAGCCGCTCGATAGCCCAGATGATTCTTACTATTTGGACATCAGCAGGCGTGACTGTGGTGTTTGGGTTGTAGTGCCACACTTGCCTCGAGGTCTAAGTGAAGACCAGGCGATCGCACTTCAGCAACTGATGGTTGATACCTTGATTGCAGAGGCTCAAATCCAAGCCCCAATCCTCTGGTACTACAACCCAATGGCAGTACCATTCACTTATCACTTAGATGCTTCAGCCGTTGTTTACGACTGCATGGATGAGTTATCTGCCTTTCAGGGTGCGCATCCAGAGTTACAAACACGCGAAGCGCATCTCTTTGAACTAGCTAATTTAGTCTTTACAGGCGGACGTAGCCTCTACGAAGCCAAACAGCATCAACATTCCAGTGTTCATGCATTTCCCAGCAGCATTGATGCAGCCCACTTTGCTCAGGCAAGGGCAATTGGTGAAGAGCCATTAGACCAAGCAGCGATTCCCCATCCCCGCTTAGGGTTCTATGGTGTGGTTGATGAACGGATGGATCTTGCTCTACTGGAGGGTATTGCTCAAGCACGACCCGATTGGCACCTGGTAATCATTGGTCCCGTTGTCAAAATTGATCCAGCGCTGTTACCCAAACATCCCAATATTCATTATTTAGGCGGCAAATCTTATCAAGAATTACCCAGTTATTTGGCAGGGTGGGATGTAGCGCTGTTGCCCTTTGCCCGTAATGAATCAACCCGTTTCATTAGCCCAACCAAAACACCAGAGTACCTTGCAGCTGGCAAACCTGTGGTCTCCACATCTATTCGAGATGTAGTACGACCTTATGGAGACGAGGAACTGGTTTATATAGCCGATACCGTGCCAGAGTTTGTGACAGCGATCGAAAAAGCGTTGGCTCAAAGCGAAACCAATAATGATTGGTTAAACCGAGTGGATTCGTTCTTATCACAAATCTCTTGGGATTTAACCTGGCAAGCGATGAACGAGTTAATTGAAGCTGCGATCGCTACCCCAAAGCAGGGAAGAAAAAGCAGCATATGGCAAGCAGAAACATCTACGGCTACTGAACTTGTTTCATCACGCAAGTAGCCCACTGCGATCACTAACTTCAATCGATCGCTGATTTAAATTATTTACTACAAGGATATAAACTCATGTTCGACTATCTCATCGTCGGTGCAGGCTTTGCTGGCAGCATTTTAGCAGAGCGTCTAGCAAGCCAGAGCGACAAAAAAATCTTGATTGTCGATACTCGCAATCATATTGCTGGCAATGCTTATGACCACTACAACGAAGACGGCATTCTGGTGCACAAGTATGGTCCCCATATTTTTCACACCAATTCGCGCGATGTGTTTGAATATCTCTCTCGCTTTACCGAATGGCGACAGTATGAACATCGGGTGCTTGCCAGTGTGGATGGTCAACTAGTGCCAATGCCAATCAATTTGGACACGATTAATAAGCTCTATGGCTTGAATCTAACCGCTTTTGAACTGACAGAATTTTTTGCCTCTGTTGCTGAACCTAAAGAGCAGATTCGCACCTCTGAAGATGTTGTAGTTAACAAAGTGGGACGAGAACTCTATGAAAAGTTCTTCCGCAACTACACGATCAAACAGTGGGGTATTGATCCATCTGAGCTAGATAAATCGGTGACTGCTCGTGTGCCTACTCGCACCAACCGGGACGATCGCTATTTCACCGATACCTATCAAGCCATGCCACTACACGGCTATACGCGGATGTTTGAAAAGCTGTTAGCGCATCCCAATATTAAAATTATGCTCAACACGGATTACCGTGAGATTCAAGGCATTATTCCTTACAAGGAGATGATTTATACGGGTCCTGTTGATGGCTATTTTGATTATCGCTATGGCAAACTACCGTATCGCTCGCTCGAGTTCAAACATGAAACGTTGAACGAACAAGTGCATCAGCCTCAGGCCGTAATCAACTATCCCAATGAGCATCTCTATACTCGCGTCACAGAATTCAAATATTTGACTGGGCAAGAGCATCAAAAAACTAGCCTTGTGTACGAATATCCTAGAGCCGAGGGCGACCCCTACTATCCCGTGCCTCGTCCTGAAAATGCTGAACGGTACAAGCAGTACAAAGCCTTAGCTGATGCTACACCCAACGTTCACTTCGTCGGACGGCTTGCCACTTACAAGTACTACAACATGGATCAGGTAGTGGCTCAAGCATTGTCTCTTTATGCTCAATTAGCTGAACGCCCAAGCTGGCATCCCGAAGAAGAGAACGTACCCGTTAAGAAAGCGATCGCGCCTGATACTGCTAGCAATCGGTCGTTCCAGCCTTCTCCAAGCAAGCTGCCGCTGACAAACTTTTCAGCCTCTACCTCAGGCAAACCAGAAAAGTTGAATGGCAATGGCAAGGCTCTTTCACCCACTCAAAATGGTTCAGCCTGACCGCGATTGATCAGTTTTTAACAAGGATATGAGGACGCTATGAGTTCAAAACAAGTGCCGCCGCTGGAACTGTGGGGCGGCATTGAATGTACTGTGAATCGCGTTGGTGAGCAGTACTTTGACCAACTCGATCGCAATGGGCATAATACTCGGATTGAAGATCTCGATCAATTTTCAGCTCTGGGTATCACAACGATCCGCTATCCCATTTTATGGGAGCGCATTGCTCCCAATGGGATAGCGCAGGCAGATTGGAGCTGGGCAGATGAACGCTTGACTTATCTGAATACGATCGGACTTCGCCCGATCGTGGGTTTAGTGCATCACGGTAGCGGTCCTCGTCACACGAGCTTGATTGATCCTGCTTTCCCAGAAAAGCTAGCCGAATATGCGGGTGCAGTGGCTCAACGCTATCCTTGGGTCAGCCATTACACCCCTGTTAACGAGCCTTTGACGACGGCACGGTTTAGCGGGCTGTATGGTCACTGGTATCCGCATGGTCAGGATGATGCCACGTTCGTACGTACGCTGCTTAACCAGAGCCGTGCGACTGTGCTATCGATGCAAGCCATTCGGCAAATTAATCCTCAGGCTCAACTGGTACAGACAGAGGATTTGGGTAAAACCCTTAGTACACCATTGCTGGCGTACCAGGCAGAGTTTGAGAACGATCGCCATTGGCTTTCACTCGATTTGCTGTGTGGTTATGTCAATCCATCGCACCCTTTATGGCGTTATCTGCGTCAATCCGGGGCTGAGGAAGCCGAGTTGCTATGGTTTCAAGCCAATCCCTGCCCACCGGACATTGTTGGCGTTAATCGCTATGTTTGTGGCGATCGGTTTCTTGATGAGCGAATCGAGCGCTATCCTGAGCGCACACGCGGCGGCAATGATAAACATCAGTATGCTGATGTGGAAGCGGTATGGGTCTGTGCCGATGGCATTTATGACCATGCCGCGCTGCTTAAGGAAGCATGGGAACGGTACCAGCGTCCTCTTGCTATCACCGAGGCACATCTAGGTTGCACTCGGGAAGAACAGTTGCGCTGGCTCAAAGAAATTTGGCAAGTAGCTCAAGGCTTGCAAGCTGAGGGTGTAGCGATGCGAGCCGTAACGGTTTGGTCGCTGCTGGGGACGTATGACTGGAATAGTTTGGTGACTCGCGCCGACGATTTCTATGAGCCGGGTGTATTTGATGTTCGGTCTCCCGTGCCGCGCTCCACTGCCATTGCTACGATGCTGAAATCCCTTGCTCAAGGGCAGGAATACACCCATCCATTGCTTGATTTGCCAGGGTGGTGGCAGCGATCGCAACGGCTTCTCTATCCACCGGTCAGCTATGCTAAAAACCTGGGGGGCTGGACTGATACTGCTTCGGTGACGACGCTTGCTACCCCAATAATGCGACGCATAAAAGGTGCAAATACCACGATCGCGTCTACCCCACCCCTAGTAATTGCGGGTGCAACGGGCACTCTGGGTCAAGCCTTTGCTCGCATCTGTGAGATCCGTGGGATTCCCTA
>DATNQS010000234.1:0-4652 GCA_036703925.1 Candidatus Sericytochromatia bacterium | reverse complement strand
TGAAGACGGTACTTACAGCCGCTTTTGTTCTCATAGAGAGTGTTTGACGCGAATGCAGCCCACTGAACTGAGCCTGAATTCAAACGATGAGGGAACCGATCACGCCGCATTACTACGATCGTTTGCCGAGCATAGCCCCATCGCGATCGCCATGTTCGATCGCACGATGCACTACCTGTTAGCCAGTCGTCGTTGGTGTGAGGACTATGGCTTTGGCGATCGCGACGTTATTGGGCAGTCTCACTACGACCTTTCTCCCGAGCTGTCACCGCACTGGAAAGGTATTTATCAGCGGTGTCTGGCAGGTGCGATCGAGCGCTCTGATGAAGAAGCCCTAACCGACGTTAATGGCAGCACCATCTGGCTCAAGTGGGAAGTCCGCCCCTGGTATGGCTCTACGGGCACGATCGGCGGCATTATCATTTTTGCTGAGTTGATTACAGAACAAAAGCAACACGCCTTAGCGTTACAGGAAGCCAATGCCCAACTAGAGGCTAAAATCAAAGCCCGCAATACCGAACTGGAGCAGACCATTGAGCAATTGCAGCAAGAAATCTGGGAGCGTCATGCTGCTTCAGACGAGCGCAAACACGTGGAGGCAAAACTGCAAGAACAAGAGCAGTTTCTACGTAGCATCTATGACGGCGTGAATTGCTCTATTTTTGTCGTCGATCGGCTGGAAAACGGTGAATATCGATACGCTAGCCATAACCATGTGGAAGCAAAGCTCCTGGGTCGTTCAAGTGCCGAGGTTGAAGGCAAAACGCCAGCCGAGGTGTTTGGCGCAACTGAAGGGGCAGCGGTCTGTCAATTTCTAGACCACTGCGTTGCTACCGAGGCAGCCCTGACGACAGAAGAAAATTTGACGTTTGATGGCAAAGATACCTGGTTGATGACCACCTTTAACCCACTATTCGATCAGGAAGGGAATGTTCATCGTCTGGTTGGCACCAGTTTTAACATTACTGATCGCAAACAAGCAGAAACACAGCTTAAGCAACAAGCAATGGACTTAGAGCACGCCATGCAAGAACTCTGTCGAACGCAGACGCAAATGGTGCAGAACGAGAAGATGTCGAGCTTGGGGCAACTGGTCGCGGGGGTGGCACACGAAATTAATAACCCTGTCAACTTCATTTACGGCAACTTAACTCACGCGAATGACTATACCCAGGATTTGCTCAGGTTGCTCTCACTCTACGAGGAGCATTACCCCAATCCAGTAGACGCGATTAAAGCCGAGGTCGAGGCGATCGACCTGAAGTTTTTGATGGCAGACCTTCCTAAACTCCTGGTTTCCATGAAAGTGGGTGCCGATCGCATTCAAAAAATTGTTGCATCGCTGCGATCGTTCTCGCGGTTGGATGAAGCCGAAGTAAAAGATGTCGATATTCACGAAGGCATCGACAGCACGCTCATGATTCTCCACAATCGGCTGAAGTCTAAGTCAGACTGTCCTGCCATTGAGATTGTGAAGGACTATGGCACGTTGCCGAAGATTGAGTGTTATGCAGGGCAACTCAATCAGGTTTTTATGAATATCTTGAGTAATGCGATCGATGCGTTGGATGAGCAGAATCAGCACCGCTCTCTAGCAGCATTCGCAGAGCAGCCCAGCACCATTACTATTCAAACAAAGGTAACTGGCAAAACTGTGGTGATTCAAATTACTGATAACGGACCTGGTATTCCCAAAGCAGTTCAGAAACGCCTGTTCGATCCCTTCTTTACTACCAAGGCCGTAGGCAAAGGTACGGGCATGGGAATGTCTATTAGCCATCAGGTCATTACCGAACGCCATAAGGGCAGCTTAAAGTGTCTTTCATCGCCGGGGCAGGGTGCCTCTTTCGTGATTGAAATCCCTATTCGGCAAACGTGCTAAGTCGCCAGATAGGGTTCAACTAAGGAGGATTCTCGGTCTGCTCTATCCCCTTTTTACCAAAGGTGAGAGCTACTTACTTTAGAAATCGAAGTAAATGTAAGGCAGGGAATCTTTGGGAGCTAAAACCCAGACCGCAAACAGGCAGAGCGGCACAAGCATTAGCTTCACGTGCCAGTTTAGCTGTAGCTTAAACGCGCGATCGCACAGATACGCAGCCCCCATTGCGACCCCCAAACCCCAAAGCAGCAGCACGATTTGAAACGGTGCGAGACCGATCGCTTCCAAGTACACTTTTTGAGCAAACTGCGCGTCAGCCGTATGCCCCCACAGGCGCTGCACCACTAACCAGGACTCTTTCAAGTCTGGCAACCGAAAGAAAATCCAGGTGCTAAACACCATACTTTGGGTTAGGAACCACGCCAATACAACGCCTGGTAAGCTTTGCCAAGCACTTTTTAGCCAGGGCAGTCGTTGTGATAACGCTTCAGTCAGCCGATGAACGACAAGTGCGACCCCGTGCAGCAAACCCCAGACAACAAAGCCCCAGGTGGCTCCGTGCCAGATACCTGCGATCGCCATAATAATGACCAGATTTAAGCAGGTACGCAGCAAGCCTTGCTGTGAGCCGCCGAGTGGAAAGTAAAGATAATTGCGTAACCAGTCGCCCAATGTCATGTGCCAGCGTCGCCAGAAGTCTGCAATGCTAGTGCTGAAATAGGGAAAGTCAAAATTTTGTGGCAGGTCAAACCCTAACAGCACAGCACTTCCTCGTGCCATATCGACATAGCCGCTAAAGTCTAGATAAAGCTGTAGCCCATACGTAACGGTTGCCAACCACAGATCGCCGCTGCCCGCCCGTTGCAGGTTTTGAAAACTGAGATCAACTAAAACGCCAAGATTGTCTGCCAGCAACCCTTTTTTTACTGCGCCGCAGGCAATCAGCCATACGCCTTCAACCAGGCGATCGACCGTAGGAAACGTCTGCGTTTCGACTTGTGCTGCCAGCGGATGATAGCGAGTAATGGGACCACTAATCAGCTTGGCAAAAAAGAGTTTATAAGCAGAAAACTTGAGAAATTGTTGCGCAGCTGGTGCCCCACGATAAACATCCACCAGATAAGCAATGCACTCGAAGCAAAAAAAGCTTAATCCTAAGGGCACAATCAGGCTTGATCGCGTCCAGTTCGCACTGTTTTGTAGGTCTGCATTGCCCAGCACTGCCCCGATCGTTGAAAGCAAAAAGGGTACGTACTTAAAGCCGACCAGCAGCAAGATATTAACTCCAATCCCCAACCATAAGAGTCTCAGTCGTCGCCGATTCCAATCTTGTTGGACGAACTGCCAGTCATTGATACGCCAGTCCGGGGGGAGGGCGATCGCCTGCCCTAGCTGAAATGTCACCCATGTACCCGCCACTAGTAACGGCAGATACTGCACTTGAAAAGATGAATAGAAGACAATACTAGCCGCTAGTAGTGCCCACATACGAAGCCATTGCTGCTGTACCGACCAGTAAATGCCGATCACGCTTAACAGGAACAGTCCGTAGGCGATAGAGATAAAAGTCATGCGGTGAGAAGGAGTGACGACAGATTTGGTTTGCAAACAGCCGATTCAGCTTGCAGACAAGCAGTGACCTAGAGAAATGCAGATGGCGTTGATTATAGTGAAGGTTGAGCCATTCGCACAGATTCTTGAAGCAGTCGTGCGATCGAAACACACGATGGCTTCTAACGTAACGGGCGATCGTGACTTGCAGCACTACTTTTCTACTTTTAATAGGCACAAAATTCGCTGACGATGATTCTGGTGCATCTGGTTGTGCTAGGATCAATTTTCGTGGACTGAAATGGGTCGATGCCCGAGTGGTTAATGGGGGCGGACTGTAAATCCGCTGGCTACGCCTACGCTGGTTCAAATCCAGCTCGGCCCATCCACGATGCTGCTATAAGCAGTGAGTTTAAGTTTTAAGTTAATCCAACTGGATTGTTTACTTAAAGCTAAAGCTCAAAGTTTATAGCTATGTTTGCCCGTGTGGCTCAGTGGTAGAGCACACCCTTGGTAAGGGTGAGGTCACGAGTTCAATCCTCGTCACGGGCTCTTATGTTGTTGTACATTCGCACATTAAACTTGGCGCCGAGTTTAGGTCAAATCGTGGTAGCGAGACGATCGTGTTGTTCCAAGCTGCCTTTAAACCAGCGCAAGTATCGCCGGAAGATTTACAGACTGTGGACAGTGATCGTCGTCAAACACTGGAAGGAAAAATCTGGCTAAGGGCATAGCCCCAGCAAAAGAACACGCTACAACGTACACGCTCGAGATAGAGGGGCTGGAGAAGCATAGACGGCATCATTGAGGCTGAAGAGCATTACTAGAGGCTAGAGTCATGAATAGAGTAATTGCTGTCATCAGTGCCACTATCCTCCTTGGTGGCTTAAGTTTTACCGCAAACGCACAATCTCGTCCTGTTAATAGTGCTGCTGCACTTAGCGGTCTGCAAAGTCAGACGATTCGAATCAGTGCTACTCCTGCACAAGCGCCGCTGCTAAACCCTTACGAAAAGAGTACGATCGGCGTTTCTGGTTCCTCGGACAACCAGGTTGTTTATGAGCAACTAAGCAACGACACATTTTTGATTGTAAGCCCGGTAAAGGACGATAGAGAACTGCTGGATAACCTGAATGCAGGTGATACAGGCAATAACCGCGTTCAAGTTCTCTTTCAACCGACACTTTAGCTAGCCGCCGTTACCTTTTGAAAAAGCTAGGCG
>DATNQS010000233.1:0-2026 GCA_036703925.1 Candidatus Sericytochromatia bacterium | reverse complement strand
TGCTGCTGGCGATCGCGGTGCTTGCTTTGACGATCGTCGTGATGCGCGGCACCTACTTCGGATTGCAGCTTCGAGCCGTCGGTCAAAACCTGAGAGCATCTTACGTCCTGGGCATTCCATCGGTACGTCAGTTATTAAGTGCGTTTGCCATCTGCGGTGCATTTGCAGGTATTGCCGGAGCGTTGCAAGTGCTCGCGGTTTTCCATCGCCTGATCCCCAGTATTTCCAGCAATCTCGGCTTTCTAGCATTGCTGATTGCCATGCTGGTGGGCTTCAACGCCTGGTTGATTCTGCCGGTCTCGTTCTTCTTTAGCGCTCTCAACATTGGTAGCCTACAATTACCGTTGTCGCTCAACCTGGAATCATCTTTAGCAGGCGTAATCCAAGGAATGCTAGTGCTGTTTGTCCTGCTGGGTCGTGGGTTGAGCGATCGCCAACCTGCTGATGCCACACCCCAAACTCGCATGGAGCCACCCGCTAAACAACTGAGCGTGAAGAGTTAGACAAGCATTAGACAGCTTATGTGCAGATTGTTCAGCTTTATGATGTGCTGAAACATTTACAACCATCCCGATCGTGCCGCGCTACCAACACTCTACTTACTCCAACGGCATTGCCAAGAACTCTGCTGGTAAAACTGCGGGGATTGCAGAAGCGGCAAAATCAGGCGTATTTCGAGTCACAATAACTTCTACACCTGCGGCATTAGCGGCTTCGCTGATCACAGCATCTTCAAAGTCCGTCATAGAGCTTTGCAATGCAGCCCTAATAACCTCATCTGTCACATTAGCTACCCGAAGATGCTGTAATAGCCTTAAGAGAAGCTCACGCGCTGTTTCACTACCAACTTGACGACGCAAAATGTAGAAAATATTGGTCACAGCATGACCTGCAACATAGCCTTGCACCTGTGGTTGGGTCACTGTATTTAACGCCTGTGCAGAGGTAAAAACAAACGGTTGCCGTTGAGCCAGAACATCCAGCAAAACATCACTGTCAAACAATACCCGCCTCAACTGTATTTTTCCTCCAGGTAATCCACATAGGACTCTGTAGGCTCTTCTACACCTAGCTGAACTACACCAATTAGGCTTTGAGTCCAGGGATTAAGGTTCACCAAAGACTTCACGTCTGTTGTTTGAGGATCAAACACGAGCGTTTCCTGTTGAATGGAACGCAACAACGACTGTACCAAACTCCAGCGATCGCCAATAGGCAAATGCAATGCCTGATTTTGTAGCTCTTGTAACGTCATCAGCCTTTTCCCAGCAACTATTCATCTATTTTAGATTTCTGCTGTCTCTATCCACCTGAAGGTAATTCTTTCCATTAGAGATTTCGCAGTCGAAATAAGGCCTGAAAAAAGGAGCTGGTTAAAACATAACAGCTCCTTCTTCTAAACCCGACATTGGTGACTGATGCTTGACGATCGCCCACTCATCTCTTAAGTAATAACGGTTGGTTTATCCATTCCCGTATGCGTATGGATACCAGCAATTTCATCTGCAATTTTGATCAAATCAGCCAGTGCTTTTTGAGGATCAAGCTGATGTTTGGCAACGTTGGGTTCGTAGCTTTCGAGATAGAGCCGCAGCGTTGCGCCTTGAGTGCCCGTGCCCGAAAGCCGGAACACAATGCGCGAATCATCGGTAAAGCCAATCCGCACGCCCTGCTTGGTGCTGACGCTGCCATCGATCGGATCGGTATAGCTAAAGTCATCCGTGTAGGCAACTTCATAGATACCAAACTTCTTGCCCTTCAGCGTGGGCATTTGGGCATAAACGCCTTGCATCAGTGTGGCAGCGCGATCGCTATCGACACCTTCGTAATCATGGCGTGAGTAGAAGTTGCGCCCATACTGCTGCCAGTGCTCCGTCACAATTTGCTCCACCGATTCTTGCCGCACTGCCAAAACGTTGAGCCAGAACAGCACTGCCCATAGACCATCTTTTTCGCGGACGTGGTTAGAGCCTGTACCAAAGCTTTCTTCACCGCAGAGCGTGGCTTTGCCAGCATCGAGCAGATT
>DATNQS010000232.1:0-4461 GCA_036703925.1 Candidatus Sericytochromatia bacterium | reverse complement strand
CAGTATGAACTGACCGACCTGTAACTTAAGGTTCACGATTAGTAGGATTTGGCTCGAATAGTTCTTTGTTGAACGATTCTTGCACCTACAGCTTGCGAACTGGGTCGGTCATGTTCTCTAAGGGAGAATTTTTGAACTAATAATCAACTAGCTCTGTTGCGTTGTTGCCTTTCTTTGTAGTCAGGTTGCAAGCTGTGCAGATGTTTCATGGCTTGGACTTTGGTGTCGCGGCTAGAAGGGCGCGATCGTTACCAGAAAAAAGCTTCCTTGTTTGCACGTTAACTAGAGTTCGGGTTTTCCCTCGTAGTCGGGAACCCTGAGTTTAGCTAGCTGTGTTGCAGCCAGTCTGTCTTAATCTGCTTTTTAACAGCCCACCGATCGTTGTGTCGCTCACCCTTGCTTGCGTTGGGGTGTCGGTTTCGTTGCGGTGCTGTCTGTAAACCCTCTCAATGCTTTTATGCTGTCCATTTTTGCTGGAGTCGAAAAATGTCGAAATTGCTCAGTCACAAAATCGCACCCTCCCCCATGCCTGCCTCGATCAGCGTCGTTGACCTGATTGACGGTTACTTTACGGCATACAACTCTGCCCGTTTGCGCGAAATCTGCCATCTGTTGAGCCGCGAAGTGATGCAACCGGGCGTTACAGTGGGGCTGAGTCTATCGGGCGCTATGACACCCGCTGGCTTTGGCGTTTCGGTACTTGCACCCTTGATGCGCCACGGCTTTGTGGATTGGATCATCAGCACAGGCGCAAATCTCTATCACGATATGCACTATGGTTTGGGGTTGGAACTGTACTCCAGTAGCCCTTTTTTGGATGATGTGAAGCTGCGGCAGGAAGGGCGCATTCGCATTTACGACATTGTGTTTGACTACGACGTGCTGCTCGAAACCGACGCCTTTCTACGCGAACTGTTGAAAGCAGAACCGTTCCAAAAGCGCATGAGCACGGCGGAGTTTCATTACCTACTGGGTAAGTACGTGAGCGAAGTTGAAAAGCAAGTAGGTGTGAAAAATTCCTGCTTGTTAGCAACTGCATACGAATGTGGCGTACCGATCTACACCTCGTCTCCTGGTGATAGCTCCATTGGTATGAACGTGGCAGCGATCGCTCTCGAAGGCTCCCAACTGGTGCTAGACCCATCTTTGGATGTGAATGAAACGGCTGCGATCGCCTACGCAGCGCGTGACAGCGGCATTGCTGACGTAGAAGGAAAAAGTGCAGCGTTGATTATCGGTGGCGGTAGTCCCAAAAACTTCTTGCTGCAAACCCAACCCCAGCTGCATGAAGTGTTGGGTCTAGAAGAGCGCGGTCATGACTACTTCATCCAGGTGACGGATGCTCGTCCCGATACAGGCGGTTTGTCAGGAGCCACACCCAGCGAAGCCGTAAGCTGGGGCAAGGTTGACCCCGACGAGTTGCCCAACACGATCGTTTGCTATACCGATAGCACGATCGCGTTGCCGATCATGACTGCCTACGTAATTGACCAATGCGAGGCTCGTCCGTTAAAGCGGTTGTACGATCGACGAGAAGCGCTGTTGGCTAAACTCCAGGCAGACTACCTTGCTGCAAAAGCGAATCCCACCCATTCGGTGTCGTCTCCCATCCCAGTGGTAGAACCTGCTGCACGGGAATTGGTGGCAACCTACCCCTGCGGAACACCCATCCGCAACGGGCACCGGAAGTAGGAAGCATCTGTAGGGACGTTATGTGTACCGTCTTCCTGTAGAGACGTTACATGTAACGTCTCTACTACAGGGCACAAAAACTCTGAATTGCCTGCCAAATCTCGGTGCTAACGTCTGTAAGGGCGTGATCGCTGTCTAGTTCGATCAACTGCACCCAGGAACGGCTTTTCGCAAAGTCATGACTGGCTTGTGGGGGCACTACGTCATCATGCCTGCCGTGCAAGATCAGAGTTGGGAGCGATCGCGCCATCCTTTCCTCCTGGTACTGTGCGGCATCGGTCACAAACGCATAGTGGAGGGGCAATTTTTTTGCCTCGCCATAGTGATCGATCGGCAGATAACCGTCTGTTTGCCACTGCTGCACCTGATCACCCAGTCGCGGCAGCCAATGAGCCAGAAAGCCAAAGGCAGGTGCTAGTAAGACAAGGCGATCGACCTGCAAATGCCGCTCTCCTAACCAGGCAGCAGTCAGTCCGCCAAAACTAGAACCGATGAGCGTCACAGGTGCAGGTGCGGGTGGGAAAAGTGCTTCTACCTGCTGAATCTGGCGGCTGAGGGTGAGATGGGTAAAGTCGTTCTGGTTCAGGTCTGGAATACTGAGGGGAATGTTTAGAGCGGCAAAGCGATCGCTCAAGACTCTTGCCTTTGTCGATCGTGGGCTGGATGCAAACCCGTGAAGGTAAATGTAATGCATGAAGATCCCACGACACTGGCTAGAACGCTGACTGGCTAGAAGTATACCTTGGAAAGATATGAGCCAGTTTGGTTAAAGCTGATGTGCACTCTAGTATGGCAAGTGACGGCACAGAGGTTTCATTAAGCAGTAAGACGCGCAGATACCAGAAACGTTTAGCAGTAGGCGTTGTCCGTCGCCGTTCGATAGATTTCTTCCTGCACAAAGTTGATCGCGAGACAGGAAACCCCCAAAACAATGCGCGCATACCAGCGCAGTTGCTCAATTTGGCTCAGGAGTTGATCAACAAATTGTGGCTCCAAACAGTAAATGATTAAAGTTTGCTGCTCATCCAGGCAAAGCGGGCATGCACTAAGAGTGCTGAAGAAAAACGAGCGGAACCGTTCCAATCGGTACTGCTCCAGCGTGACTAAATCATTGGTGGTTAGTTCTAAGGGCATAGTTTTCTTACGGGACTATCTGTGCATGATCAGTTGAATGCAAACCCTGGATTAATGTGTGAGTGTTACTAAGTAGACGTGGCATTACTGCTGACTGGCGCGAGCACGATTAGCTTTGTGGTGGTTGCAGCCGCTCTGGCTTGCGATCGTCGCCTTGCCGTTTCTTCATCACACGGTTAGCAAATGTACGACGCTGCTCAGCATTGAGCACCTTGCGCGTTGCCAGCATACTTTCAAACTGGATATCGCCAACCTGCTGTTTGAGCGTTTTGACCTGACTGTACTTTGTGCGAAGTTCGGCTTCTGATGCCGTCCCTGCCATTAACTCTCGCAATTCCTGCTGAGCCTGACGGACGTTTTGCCGACCCTGGCTAATTTTGTCTTTGTATTGGCTGCGGATAGCACGCATTTGCCGCACCTGATCAGCACCGAGGTTCAAATCCTCTAACCATCCTGGTTCATCTGGGCGAGGCGGTCTTGAGTCAGGAGCCACTGTGGGAGCCTGAGCGATCGATGGCAGCCTTAGCACAGAGGGATTAGCGATCGCCACTGCCCCTCCAAGGGCAGCCACGGCAGCAATCAGTGCAAAAACATAGCGAGGAGACATGAGCTTCACATCCTTGAGAAGAAGAGAGGAAAGGAGAGCGGAGGGAAGAAGGAAGGGGGAGAGTTTTGATCACTAACGACTGACCACTGACCAAACTTTTAGCCTTCAGCTTTCAGCCCTTTGCCTTATTGCTTAGTTTGTTGTCACGTCACCAAAGGGCGCTTCGTCACTGGTATTGCTGAGCGTGCCTTGCCAATTGCTCTCAACGAAGGCTTCCAGGCTCGCCAGTTCGGTAGCACTGGGTTTGGCAGGCACCAGCGTACGATAGCCAACTACCGTTGCTACTAAACCTGCCGCGATCGCTGAGGGAACTAGCCACGCAACCGATCGTCTGGAGCGAGACGCTCGATGATCGGCCAGCGTTGTTGGTTGAGCGGTAGCAGCGATCGCGTCAAAGAGCCGATCTTCCAAGGCGGGATCAGCCGCGGGAACCGAAGGACGATGCTGCTTGAGAAAATCGACCAACTCATGGTCATCATTTGAGAACTGGCTCATAACTGAACTCCTTCCTTCTGGAGAAATTGACGCATCGACGCGCGGGCGTGAAACAGACGAGACTTGACCGTACCAACGGGAATACTCAAAATTTCGGCAACCTCTTTCTGGGGCACTTCTTCCAAGTCATGCAGCACCAGAATAGTGCGGTGGTCAGCGCTTAGGCTTGCCAAACCCCGTTTGACTAAATCCTGATAGTGTAACTGTGTAACACCAGGATCGTCGTGCTGAGTCAACGTTTGGCTACCAATCACCTGAAGCCGCGTCCGTCCTTGCGCCGACGATCGTCGTTGGTCTGAGGCAACATTCCAAGCGATGCGGTACAGCCAGGTGGAAAACTGAGCCGACTGGCGAAACTTCGGTAAGCCTTTCCAGGCGCGTAGAAACACGTCCTGCACCAAATCATCCAACATTGACGGATCGCAAAGTTGGTAGAGGATCGATCGCACCCGCTGTTGATGACGACGGTAGAGCACCCGAAAACTCCGAGTGTCTCCCTTCAGACATTGCTGCACCAGGTAATGATCAGTCTC
>DATNQS010000231.1:0-3187 GCA_036703925.1 Candidatus Sericytochromatia bacterium | reverse complement strand
AGCCCTTGTGGCAAACGGTTGCTTTTTACGAAAACAGCGTTTAAGCATAAAGACAAGCTTGCTCAAACGCGACAAAAAGGAAGTTTTATGTTCTAGAGGTCGGTAGTTTAGCTTAAGATAGATGGAGAATAGTTAAAGTTTCGTAATCTTATCATCTCGCCTGAGTCGGACATCCATGACCTCAGCTACTTCCTTATTTTCTCCTGTCGAAGCAGATTTGCAGGCGTTAACGGACAACCTTAAGAACCTCATCGGGGCACGCCATCCGGTTTTGTACGCCGCTGCTGAGCATCTCTTCGGAGCGAAGGGAAAGCGAGTTAGACCCGCGATCGTGTTTCTCGTTTCGCGTGCCACTATGCTCGACCAGGAGATTACGCTTCGCCATCGGCGGCTGGCTGAAATTACTGAGATGATCCATACAGCGAGCTTGGTTCATGATGATGTTGTAGATGAATCAGAACTGCGTCGTGGTGTGCCAACCGTTCATAGTAGCTTTGGCAACCGGATTGCTGTGCTAGCAGGTGATTTCTTGTTTGCTCAATCATCCTGGTATTTAGCAAACCTGGATAACCTTGAGGTGGTCAAGCTGCTGTCGCAGGTCATTATGGATCTGGCAGAAGGTGAAATTCAGCAGGGACTGAATCGCTTTGCAACCAGTCTGTCAATTGACGAGTATCTAGAGAAAAGCTATTACAAAACGGCTAGTTTGCTTGCTAATAGCGCTAAAGCTGCTGCGACCTTGAGTGAGGCTCCCCCAGCGCTTGCAGATGATTTATTTCACTATGGTCGCCATATTGGGCTAGCCTTTCAAATTATTGATGACATTCTGGATTTTACAGGTTCGACAGATGCGCTAGGCAAACCAGCCGGATCTGACCTGAAAAGCGGTAACTTAACAGCGCCCGTACTTTATGCTCTTAAAGAAAAACCTTATTTAGAAGCATTGATTGAGCGCGAATTTGCCCAATCAGGTGATCTAGAGCAGGCGTTACTGCTAGTACGCGATAGTCAGGGTATTGAGCGATCGCGAGCACTAGCAACTCAGCATGCACGCAGCGCGATCGAACATTTGTCTAACCTCCCACCGTCCGAATCACGGCAGGTTTTGGTAAAACTGGCAGACTATGTTCTGAGCCGTCTCTACTAGCTCCCAGCGCGTACTGCTGCCAGTACAACCCTGAGGAAGTGCCGCCAGGAAAGGGTTGCTTGCAAATTTGTAAAATGTTGTGCTAGCCGCAGTAAATTTGGGTGGCGGGGAAACCAAAGTGGTAGCGGTCTAAGCCGAAACGGCGCTCGTAGCACTGCTTTTTGTGGTTGCTCAAACAGGTATGCGTTATGCACGACCCCGCACCCAGATGCAATTGCCTCGAGTGAGTTTTCTGGAAACGCCCCCCAAGGCAAGGCACCCAGCGAAAAAATAACGCCAGACCAGACGTTGACCCCGATCGCGCCATAGCGTAGGCGGTCGATCGCGATCTCAACTTCAGCACTCCACTGCGCTTGCGTTTGCGAATCGACCAGTAGCGTGCAGGACAAATTGCCCCAGATCTGTTCATTCACAAGGTCAACTGCTTTCGCTAAAAATGCTCCTGTATTGGCAGCATCCAGGCTTACGTCTGCCAGCACCCCACAAAACGCCTCTTGTGTGAGCGCATACTCCCCGGCATTGGCTGGCACCCCTGGAATGACTGTCCACGGAATGACAGCGTTGTCCATAGGCTTGTCCGAAGGCTTTAGCACGATCGCCTGGGGATACTGTGCTAAAAACGCTTGATAACGCTCTTGTGCACCGGGATAGTAAGCCACTCGTGCTGGCGTTTGAGCTAACTCTTGCCGTAACTGCGACCAAAAAGCGTCTCGTTGTGCCCAACTGTTGGCTGTGATAATGACCTTTGCCGCTGCACAGTTAAAGCTAGCGTTGTGAGTCACCATACCCGCTATGTGTCGGGCTTGAAACGCAAGCTCTGCCTCGGACCAGATACCCGGAACAACGATTACCGGAGTGACACAACCTAGCTCAGAGGTGATCGGTTTTGTCATTAACGGTTGTTGCGTTACCTTACGCTGTGACTGCTCAACTGGTGTCGTGCCCCAGACGATCGCGTCATGGGTGTGGTGTGACCCTGTAATGTGAATGGTTTGAACCAGCGGCTGCTGACAAAGATGACGACCTAGCTCGGCTCCTCCATAAACAATTTCAAGGAAACCATCCTGCCGCAGCGATTGAAACGCCGTTTCCAGAATGGCTCCCATGTACTCGTTCACAGGATTCATTTTGAGTAAGACGACGGCATCTTCAGCAAACAGCTTGTAAAGCGCATCGAGCGGCGCGATCGACGATACATTGCCTGCTCCCAGTACCAGTGCCAGGGTGCCAGTGGTTGGCTTTTGCCGATACACCAGTCCTTGCGTTAGCGGTTGTCCCGGTTGCAGCCATACCTCTCCCTTAAAGCCACGCCATAACAAACGATCCATCATATTGTCGGGAAAGACCTGCGCGACCCATTGCCCGTTTTGTAAGTGCTGCTGCACGGGTGGGGGTTGCCCGTTTGCCTTCAGAGCCGTCATCAGCGATCGCAGATATGCCATCGTTGCGATCGGTCCGACAAACCATTCTTCTCCAGCTAACATTGCCACTGGATCAATACCTTTAGCACGGCACGCTGCCGCTGCCCACTGGGGTGCCACTGCCTTCACATCCGCCAGGCAGCGTTGCAGATAGAGGATACGATCGGGAATGCTGACGTGCAACCAGCGATCTTTACGCTTAGTGAGACGAGCAGCAAGCGCATCTGCCTGCTCCAATGTTGTAGCGGTTACTGACATAATCTCCGTCTAGCGGAATTAGCAGCTACAACGACGAAACCACCAAACGTCTCGGGAGTAGAGAGTGAAGAATCCGGAGTAGGGTGAAACTCAACACGCCTCATCTTCATCCTCTAGCCTTAGTTCTTTAGCCCTCATGTCTCACTTCTCTGTCATAATCCACGACCCATCCCACTCCTCTGGTGGCGGGTTTTTGAGCCAGTACTGGCAACGTTCCAGGTGCAGGTTAGCAGATTTGTCGTCTTTGTCGATCTCTAGCACCATACCAAAGGCACCCATTGCCAGGGGGAATTTGCGATCGCGGTAGTGCTTCAACCCAGTGCCGTAATACTCAATAATACGTTTTTTAGCATCGGGGATA
>DATNQS010000230.1:0-2395 GCA_036703925.1 Candidatus Sericytochromatia bacterium | reverse complement strand
GACGCGGCAACCAAATCTTGAAAGAACTCATTGGCGAACATGGGCTTGTCCTGCTGGAAGGAGCCGCACACCAACAGCAGCGACAACTTTTGATGCCGCCCTTTCATGGCGATCGCATGCGTTCCTATGCACAAGTGATTGAGTGCATCACAGCCGAAGTCACCAGTGCCTGGAAGGTTGGCACAGTCTTTGCAGTGCGCCCAGCAATGCAGTCCCTTTCCCTTCAGGTAATTTTGCAGGCGGTGTTTGGGCTGGAGGAAGGACAACGGTATGAGCAGTTGCGCCAGACCATGAGCCGGATGCTGGATGGGTTTGGTTCGCCACTTGGTGCGATGTTTCTGTTCTACCCGTTCTTGCAGAAAGAGTGGCGCTGGAGTCCCTGGGGGAAATTTTTGCAACGGCGACAGCAAGTCGATGCTCTGCTTTATGCCGAAATTCGCGATCGCTACCACCAACCCGACAGCGGACGAACCGACATTCTGGCACTACTGATGGCAGCCCATGACCCTGAAGGGCACCCGATGAGTGCTGTGGAGTTGCGGGATGAACTGATTACTCTGCTGTTTGCTGGGCATGAAACCACTGCCTCTGCCTTAGCCTGGGCACTGTACTGGCTTGTTTCTCTGCCGGATGTGCAAACCAACCTACTGGCAGAAATTGAGGCGCTGGGTGCTGATGCTGACCCAATGGCGATCGCCCGCTTACCCTACCTACAAGCCGTGTGTCAGGAGACGCTGCGGCTGTATCCCATTGCGCTTAGTGCCTTTCCGCGCCTCGTGAAACAGCCGATCGACATTGCAGGCTACCCGTTAGAACCGGGAACGGTGATTATGCCATCCATCTACCTCGCGCATCATCGTGAGTCCGTTTATCCAGAACCGAAGCAATTTAGACCCGAACGGTTTTTAGAGCGGCAGTATTCACCCTACGAGTATTTGCCCTTTGGTGGCGGCGATCGTCGCTGTATTGGTGCTGCTTTTGCCCTCTTTGAAATGAAGCTGGTGCTGTATGGGATCATGTCTAAGTTTGAGCTGTCGCTGGTTAATTCCAGACCAGTGCGTCCGATCCGTCGCGGTATCACTGTTTCTCCCTCTGATCACCTGAGTATAAGAGTGACAGGTATGCGGCATGACAATAGAGCGTGAAATTGGAGGGAGCGTTGCGAAGCAGTTCCCCCTTGGGGTAAACGCCGTTGTCTTGGAGCCGCATCCGCCTGTTTGAGCTGATGCTTCTTCTGTCTCAGCACAATTTGAGGCTAGTTGGCAGGCTCCAGTAGAGCCGATTTGATGGGGAGCGACGATCGCGCCCAGAAGAGCCATTCACTTCATCGCCCAGTAAATCTTTTGCAGGTTAGGTGATGGAGGTAAACCGATGAGGTGATGATGTCGTACCGAGAGGGCAGTCGTTAAAATCAAGTTACGTGGATTGGCGTGTGAGCCAGCAAAAGGCGGTTGAAGCAGTCTGTACTGTGGAGGACACCCATGTATGGGTGGCGATGGATGCTGACTCGATTACAGGCTTTGTGGCTGTAAAACTCGATGTAGAGACTTACATGGGTGAAATCTACATGGTTGCGGTCGATCCAGCTTTTCAAGGTTGTGGTATTGGTAGTGCTTTGACTCAATTCGCACTTGACTGGATGAAAAAAGCTGGAATGTCGATTGCAATGGTCGACACTGGTGGTGCTCCAGGTCATGCGCCCGCCCAACATACCTATGAAAAACTCGGTTTCAGGCTATTATCGATCGCCCGCTATTTCAAGAAGCGAAAGTGGTGCAAGAGGCAGTGCAAATGCAAACGATTATTAGCTTAGTTTCAGCGAACATGGGAGTTGCACTCGTTCCGGCTTCACTCCAAAATTTGCAACGAGCAGGGGTTGTCTACAAGCCACTAGAGGGGGAAATACCACACGTTGAAGTTGCGATCGCTTGGCGGTCAGACAACGTTACGCCCGTTCTACGCGAATTTTTGTTGGTTGTCAAACAGCATATGAAGAAGAGAAGTCCTTCTGCTTAAATGCTTTACTCCGATAACGAAATAAACTCCTTTATTTAACTCTATCCTCTAGTCTGGCTTAACTTGAATTAAATTAATCTCGTCAACTCGATTGATTCACCTTTCGGTCAGCGGGCATCAGATTCCATAGGTCATCACATGCCCAAACCGATTAAGGGAAACAGTGATCGATTTGGACAGTAGTGTAGGGTCATGGTTGGGATGCCGTTGGTGCTGCCTGGGGTTGCTTACAGACAAAGCGCAAGACAGCGGCTGCACTACTGCCTGGCTGCGGTTGTGTCAACTGACCAGTAGCACCATAGTTAAGGCGCTGAATCACCTGCTGCTTCTTGTCGCGAACAATAATTTGCCGCAGCCGAGAAACACCGCCAGCACAATC
>DATNQS010000229.1:0-2668 GCA_036703925.1 Candidatus Sericytochromatia bacterium | reverse complement strand
GGCTACCTGACCGAAGTGAATGTAACTAGCCCTACAGGTATCCGTGAGATCGATCGTCTGGACGACATCCGGCTGGGGCAACAGGTCATTGAGTGGGTTGTCCGCACTCAACAGGCTAGTAACAAAGCAGCCGCAAAAACGTTGGCGTAAATTCTGCTTAGGCCGCCGAAATTTGCTCGCTGTTGAGGTATCCTAAGCCCCAAAACGAGTCCGCCCCCAAAACGAAATGGACAGCAACAAGCCCCCCGTTGCTGTCCATTTCGCCTGTCTTTTGAAGCTGGTGTCTACGTGACCCAACCTGTTTCTACGGTAACGAGTGGAAAAGACAAATAGGTAAAGTCGCTATGAAGGAAGGATAGAAACCCGTAAGGCTTTTGTGTCTTTTGCTACCAACCGTTCCTTTGTCTAGCGCTAACTAATGCCCATGCCTGTAAACGGAGTGCCCCAAAAAGCCCAGTTTTCCTTGTTGAATGGCGATCGCCACTTAGAAATCAGTGCAGACTCTAAGCGTTGGCAAGCGGGGGCCTGCGTTGGTGCCAGTGACCAAAACGCAATCCCTAGCAAGGTTTCAAGCTGATTTTGATAATGAACCTGACGGTAGTTCAGCAGGTAACGCTTACAGTCATGTTCGCCTTTCCATCGTTGTCCAGATTTCACTGTCTCGCCAACGTAGAGCAGAATTGGCAGCGTGTAGTCGATTACAAAGTAAAGTGCTGCTACACCGTGATCGCTAGCTTTCCAGCGCCAGAATTCTGTATTCTGCTGCGGCAAGCTAAACGGATCAAGACTGTCTGAGTCTGCCTTCGGAGCAGGCGCATCAAATTATACCAATTCTTTAAAGACCCGCTATGGATAGTGCTTCCAGAATAGAGTCCCACCCGACCAGCAAAGCAATCACTTCTTGGGTCAGCGCTTCTAACCGCGCTCGCATCAACCACCGCAACGCCTTCAGGTCTTTGGGCAACTTAGCGTAACCCCAATTTGAAATGCTGCCACACACGCTCAATTGGACTGGTTTCTGGTGGAGGGGACGGTTGAAACATCAAGATGATGTTGATCGGAAGCTTCAATCGTTTGGCTTTGGGTGCACCGGCTTGATCCAATTGCCTGCTCAAAAGGCTGTCCTTGTACGGCTCACTCACCAAAGCCAGAACCACCTGGAAGTAATCGCTGTTGAGGTGGGTGAACTCATAGAAGCAAGGCTCTCCGGTGGCTGGTTCCATGATACCGTACAGGTAGGTGTCCTTAAACTGCTACTGCACTTTGCCTTTAGGTTTGACACCTTTGGCCGTGATTTTGCGCCCACTGATCGTCTTGAGTCCGAGGCATGTCGCATCCTGGCAGAAGAAGCGTACTGGCCCACTCAGTCCCAGCACGGCAACGGCATACCAGACCAGCATCGCCAAGTTCTCAGCGAGTTTTTTTAGATGCCTCGACTCACTGCTCTGCGTTCGCTACACTCACAGGTCTTGCCACTTTAGGCACAGCCTTGAGGCGGTAAGGCACCAACAGATGCACGGTTTTGTAAGGAGCCGTTATACTATCTGTAGCCTAACCTTGAAGAATTGGTATTACCTGACTGTAGCTGTTTGGTCAGCAAGTTTTTTTAGTGCTCCATGAATTGTCAGAAACTGGGTTTCTCGCTGCTAGAACGCTACTGGTTCCACTTAACCTGTGTCAGTAGCCTGGTTTTTAAGCTTGTTTGCTTTCTACAATACCGATCGCCCTAAAAACGGTTGCAACACTTCGGGAATGCTGACCGTGCCATTCGGCTGTTGATAGTTCTCAAGCACTGCTGCCATCGTGCGACCGACCGCTAAACCAGAACCGTTAAGCGTGTGGACAAACTCAGTGCCCTTTTTGCCTGCTTCCTTAAAGCGAATATTGCCACGTCGTGCCTGGAAGTCGCCAAAGTTGGAGCAGCTTGAGATTTCCCGATAGGTTTCGGCAGATGGTAGCCACACTTCCAGGTCGTAGCATTTGGCAGCACCAAAGCCGATGTCCCCTGTGCAGAGTTCAATCACGCGGTAGGGCAGCTTGAGCGCTTGCAGAATGGCTTCAGCGTTTTGAACCAGCGTTTGATGCTCTTGCTCGGAGGTTTCGGGACGGACGAGTTTGACGAGTTCGACTTTGTTGAATTGGTGCAGTCGAATCAGCCCACGAGTGTCGCGTCCATAGCTGCCTGCCTCGCGTCGGAAGCAGGGCGTATAGGCACAGTGATGGATGGGCAATTCCTCTGCTGCTAGAATTTCGTCTCGATAAAGGTTGGTGACAGGCACCTCCGCAGTGGGGATCAGCCAGAGATCATCATCCTTGCACTGGAAGCTTTCTTCAGCAAATTTTGGCAACTGTCCCGTTGCAGTCAGTGATTGGGTGTTGACCAGGAGAGGCGGCAATACTTCGAGGTAGCCTGCGGCAGTTTGACGATCGAGCATAAAGCTAATCAACGCCCGTTCCAACGCGGCACCTGCACCCAGTAAGGCGATAAAGCGAGCTTGAGCAAGTTTCGTTGCCCGTTCTGTATTGAGGATGCCAAGTTTCTCTGCAATTTCCCAATGAGGTAAAAGCCCAGGGTGTTGCGGTTTGTATTCATCGCCCCAGCGTCGTACTTCAACGTTTTCGGTTTCATCCTTGCCGATCGGCGTGGTGTCGCTGGGCAAATTGGGCA
>DATNQS010000228.1:0-3109 GCA_036703925.1 Candidatus Sericytochromatia bacterium | reverse complement strand
AAAACTCCAAGACTGGCTTGTGTTTTTACAGCCTCAGAGGTTTCTGTACGGACTGCTGCGATCTCCTGATCAACTGGTATACCAGTGCCATTGCTAGGTGCAGAGCGCTGTAAATCCAGCCCCTTTACCAATTCGCTACTGTCGTAAAACGTCTTTAAATCAAAGCGATAAACCTGCTCAATCCGATCCTTGACGACGACCGCAATCTGCCCTGCTCCTAGCGGTTGCGTTTGAGTGCGATCGCGGTTGGTAATTTCAATGCCACTGTCAGTGAGTGCCCCAATCAGGGTTACGTCTGTAGCCGGAAGGTAGCGCACAAACAGCGCCGACCCACGAATGCCAGCGACGGCATTGGGTGTCTGAATACGGGTTTGCCCACGACCCGGTGGTACTAAGAGTAGCAACGTCCCGTTCGAGAGGTTAAAGGTGCGAGTCTTTGGCAGAAAGCGAAACAGCGCTTGCCCACCGATCCTTGCTAAGGAGCCATCGTTAAAGCGGAGTTCTGCAAGTGCAGCACGAGCGGTCGAAAGTGCATCACCAGGCACCAACGTATCGCGAACTTTTGCCGATCGCCGCGCTTGATTTTTCAACAGCAGCTCTACCTTATTGCGTAATGATGCAATGACTGCACGATTAAGCGGCACTTCAGCGTGTGCCACGGATGGCAGCAACACTGCTGCACCCCAAATGCTGAGGGCTATGCATGGCGCAAAATGGCTAAACATAGATCTTTTAACCATGAGTTCCAACCTGCTGAGAAGGCATTAACTTTGAGTTGACTGACAAAGCTGACTGTAGTGCTAGCAACCCTTATGGCTTTCGATCGTAGTCTAGCGACGGCTTAGACAAGGTCTTTCTTCAACAACTCTTATTCATAACCTCACATTCGGTTCGGTGCTCTCATGTCCTGCTTTTCCTACGTTCAAGGCAATAGCAGTGTGGTGTGACTCAAGAAACTTACCATGTTAACAAGTTCGCTCCCTCAACAGGTAGCCCTAAGTCTTGATATGAAGGGAACGGGGGCTTTGCGCTCAGGCAGTAAGTTTTACGTTTAGCTGAGCACTTATGTCGAAGCCTCTCCATCCCCAAAACATTCTCAGTTTAGTGATGCTACTGGCTCTTTCTCGGCTGCTGTTGCAATGAGCGCTACGTCCACCTTCTGATCGCCCACTTGGCTAACGGTTGCTTTCACGCCGGGTCCAAAAAAGCCCGCAATTTTGTCTTGTTTTTCTTGCCAAACCTCGAAAGGAATTAAGGGCGACTCAAACTCTAACACCAGTGTATAAGCCCCCTCTGTTTCAACCTCTTGCACCCCTACTAAAACGGGACATTCTTCGTCGGTGGGGCTTAACCCAAGGTGAGTCAGGGAACTGTCGAGGTGTGCCCGTTGACCGTAGCGATAGCGAGTTACGTCTTTACGAATCTGGTTTTGGGTTGCGGTTGCCTGCTGCTCTCGCAAGGTCAGCACGTTGGCAGGCGTCGGTTCGATCAGCGGTACCGGGTGCAACTCGGACGCTTTTAGCGCTAGCCCTCCCAGCAGGAGCGGAATGCCATAGAAGAAACCAACCAGGTTTAGCGTTGCGTTATCGACAACAAAATATGCCCAAAAACCAACGAGGGTTAAAGTGCCACCAATGCTTAGACCCAGCGTACCTAAAGAAGTTCGACGTAGCATAGAGTTAAAGATCTAGCAGGTGAGTCAACATTTATTCTAGGTTTATTATCCGTCTCTTAGGGCATAACGACCGCGCGATCGTGTGAATGCGTCCTTAGTCTGCACGTCTCTCGTGATCGTGAGGCTATCACAAGGATAGCGGCAGCGTTTTGTTAAAGCTGGGCTGGTGGGCTAATGCAGATGCTAGACGGATGACGATAGCAGCCTTAGACTCGTGTCATAAGGGTACATAGACAGATGCAACCCGCGATCGCTGGCTTTGATTTCCTCACTTTGGGCGCTTCTATGTTTAAGAATGAAAAACGTGCCGCTGAAAAAGATTCGCTGCTAGAGCAAATCAATGCCCTCAAACGCGAAGATGAAAAGCTTTACAACATCCTTGCGGTGGATATCTGGGCACTTGCCAAAACGATGGATGAATTTCAGCCCGGTTTTTGGGCAGCATTTATGAAAAATCGCGATCGAGCGCTCAAACGATTTATTGAGGAAGTGGTGAAAAGCAAGCCAGCAGATGTCAAACGTCCACCTTATTTACATTAGGAATGGACGCATCTGGGGCAGGCAATCGGCTCTTAGGGGCTATTTACCGACCGCTTGCTGTCCATGCGGTCGATTGTGAATAGAGGCTTTACAATAGGGACTTATTAGCTACCTCATAAGTCACCATCAATAAAGGACGTGCCAATGATTAATTCTGAAACTCTCCGAGAACGCATTGATCTGATTCAAGGTAAGCGTGAAGCCCTGGTGCGCTTGCTAGAGCAACCAGATCTTGGCACCCTCAGAATTGATGTTAATCAGGCAATTGAAGAAATTGATGATTTATTGGATGAGTTCAAGCAAACGTTTCCCGAAGCGCAGTTAGGTTAACGTTGACTTCACTGCCAATCAATTACGTGAAAGCGTTTAATTGGCAGGACGCGATCGCCCAGCCTCATTAACTGCGGCGATCGCTACATTTTCGCTGCCCGTTGGCTGAGCTGCCTGACCGTCTCAATCAGTTCTTCTGTAGTAGTGTCTTTCTTCCGAAAGGCATCAATCTTAGCAGTCTGCAACATGACCTCAGTTTGGGGGTCATCCAGCGAGGAGTAGGCAAGGATCTGTACGCTTGGATTGGCGCTTTTGATATGAGTAGAAGCACTCAAGCCATCCATCACGGGCATCTGGAGGTCTAAAACAATGACATCAGGATGGTGTTGTTTCACCAGGTCGATCGCTTCTTGCCCATTACTTGCTACCCCTACTAGCTCCATATCTTGCTGATTCTGAAACGCCAAACTCAAGCTGAGTCGGGTCAGTTCGTGATCATCAACGATCAGAACACGGATAGCGGAAAGGTCACAGGTCGTCATTCTAGCCCTGCTAAATTACTAAACATCAAGAGGATTCAGTTTAGAGTTTAATCTGCGATCGCCCTTAATCGCCTCTGTCATC
>DATNQS010000227.1:0-6406 GCA_036703925.1 Candidatus Sericytochromatia bacterium | reverse complement strand
CCGCGCATTTTTGGGCATGAGACCGCCGGAACGATCGCTGCTGTAGGAGCTGATGTGCGTGATTGGCAGATCGGCGATCGCGTGGTCGTGCTGCATCACATTCCCTGTATGCACTGCGCCTATTGTCTAAATGACAACTTTTCGATGTGCGATGTGTATAAGAACATCACCACGACAGCAGGCTTTGCGCCTAGCGGTGGTGGCTTTGCTGAGTATGTCAATGTGCCGGGGCATATTGTCCGTAGTGGTGGTCTGGTGACGATTCCCGACGATGTAACGTTTGAGCAAGCCAGCTTTGTCGAGCCAACTAACTGCTGCTTAAAAGCCGTCAAAAAAGCCCAAATCGCGCCTGGTCAGACGGTCTTGGTTACAGGTGCGGGTCCGATCGGGCTGATGTTTATCATGCTGGTGAAATACTTTGGGGCACGAGCGATCGCCACTGACTTATTGCCGACACGCATCGAAAAAGCTCTCAGCGTTGGTGCTGATGCTGCCTTTGATGCCCGTGATCCGGAGCTAACGACCAAGATTCAGGCCCTGACTCAAGGTATGGGCGTTGATACTAGCCTCTTGGCAGTACCCAGCGACAAAGCCTTCTTTCAGGCACTCGACTGCACTCGCAAAGGTGGCAAAATTCTATTCTTTGCTGAATTTCCCGATGAACTAGAGATTCCGATCAATCCAAACATTCTTTATCGGCGCGAAATCGACCTGATGGGTAGCTACAGTTCGTCCTATCGGGTACAAGCATTGGCTGCGGATATCGTGTTCCACAAGCGGATTGATGTCGATGCTCTGGTGAGCGATCGCTATCCACTTAAAGATCTGGCAACGGCTGTCGAGCAAGCTGTTTCACCGGGACCTGAAACCTATAAGATTCTGATTTACCCGTAAGCTTAATTGGCATTCCTCGCCCTCAGGCTCCTTGGGAAGCAGCCTGAGGGTGACCGTGACCGATATAGCGATCGAATCGTTTCGCCTTACATTCGCTCCAGTACAGGAATACCCAGTAGAGCAAGCCCCAGCTTGAGCGATCGTGCCGTCAGGTCAGCCAGAATGAGCCGTGAGGTTCGTAATGGTTCTTCTGCATCAAGGATGGGGCACTGCTCATAAAACCGATTGAACTTCTGACTCAACTCAAAGAGGTGTTGGCAGAGCCGATTGGGCAGCAGATCTTGATCAATCTGTGCCAAAACCTCATCCAGTTGCAGTAGGTGTTTTGCCAGCACTAATTCTGTTTCGTCTTGCAGCAAAATCTTGGCATCCATGCCCAAGGTCTCAAAATCAATTTGTCCTTTGCGGCTAATGCCCTGTACACGCACGTAGGCATAGAGCATGTAAGGAGCTGTGTTGCCTTGTAGGGCAAGCATTCTGTCGTAGCTAAAAATGTAGTTGCTAGTGCGGTTCTGGCTCAGGTCGGCGTACTTAATGGCGCTGATGCCAGTTACTTGTGCAGCGTGAGCAATAAATGCCTCGCTTTCTTGCCGCTCTTCTGCTTGAAGGCGAGTTTCCAGGTCAGCACGGGCACGGACGATCGCTTCATCCAGCAAATCTTGAAGACGCACTGCTTCGCCCGATCGGGTTTTTAGCTTCTTATTATCCTCTCCTAGCACTAAACCAAACGGCGCGTGAACGAACTCCACTGCATCCGTGATCCAGCCAGCCCGTCGTCCCACCTGAAAAATTTGGCTAAAGTGATTCGTTTGCTCCATTCCCACAGGGTAAATGACGCGCTGTGCCTTATCTTCCTTCACCCGATAACGAATGGCTGCCAGGTCGGTTGTTGCATAGTTATAGCCGCCATCTGACTTTTGTACAATCAGCGGTAGCGGTTTCCCTTCCTTATTTGTAAAACCTTCCAGAAACACGCATTGCGCCCCGTCATCCTCGACCAGTAGTCCAGTTGCCTTCAAATCTTCGACCACACTTTCTAGCAAGGGATTGTAAAATGATTCCCCCCGCTCAAGGACATGTGCAATGCCCATCAGGTCGTAGATGACGCGGTAAGAACGGCTGGATAATTCACATACAATTTTCCAGGCTTGCAGGGTTTCTGCCTCGCCTGCCTGAAGCTCGACAACAGACAGACGCGCTGCCTCACGAAAGTTTTCGTCGTCATCAAACCGCTTTTTTGCCTGCCGATAAAACGTGGACAGATCACCTAAATCCAAGGATTCACTGGCTGTTAACGCTGCGGGGTATGCTTCGCGTAGGTAGGCAATCAGCATCCCAAACGGCGTACCCCAGTCGCCAATATGACTAATGCGCTGGACATCATGTCCCACAAACTCAAGAATCCGGGCAAGGCAGTCTCCAACGATCGCAGGACGCAAGTGTCCTACGTGCATTTCTTTGGCAATGTTGGGGCTGGGATAATCGACAATGATGCGCTGAGGCTGGGCAATTGCTGCCACTCCTAGACGGGGATCAGACTGAATAGCTTTGATCTGCGCCTCTAAATAGCTCGTTCTGAGGGTCAGGTTAATGAAGCCTGGTCCAGCTACAGTGGGCGGCTCACATAAATCAGCCAGATCAAGCTGTTGTACAAGCTGCTCGGCGATCGCTCGTGGAGCTTTACCGAGCGGCTTTGCTAACGACAACGATACATTCGCCTGATAGTCCCCAAATTTAGGGTTACTTGCAGGCACCAAAATTGGATCAACAGACCCATAATCAGCACCAAAGGCGACTGTTAAGGCTTGCCCAAAGCGATTTTTCAGTTGAGCGATCGTAGAAATCATAGCGAGAAATTCACAGCAAAAAATGTGGTCTGAGTCCTAGACCGCAACCGTATTCCATCAGCGTACTCTGGTTAGACCCTCGGTTGCAGCGCCTAAACCCATTTTCCCGCATTCAAAGAGCCTCGCCCTTTCCCAGTACTGTTCTTCTGGTCATCAGTGTCTATATTCCTGGGAATTCATGACTGTAATTAGGAACGGCCTGATTCGTTGCCTCTGAGGTCACACCGCGGCTATCCAGCCATAGTCCAGCCTCTTCGCTACAAGAATATTGATGCTCCGTTGCGTTATCCATCTGTTGCGTCATAAGAGAAATAGGGCATCTTAAAAACGGCTTTCTTTGCTCGTTCAGCCAATCGCTTCTGACTTAAAAACCTTTTTAATTCGTCTAAAAATTAAACATAAATTTTTGGTAGCCTAATTAAGGACCTGAATTTCCGCAAAGCCGCTATACCCAATTGTTTTAAAGCTCAGCGCAAAAACGAGAGTTTCAACTCTCTCAACTATCTTTCAAGCTATTCTCCGCTCCAACTCAGGGTCTACTATCATGCCAAAAGCAACCGTCGAAGCCAATACCTTTCTCAAAAAGCGAGTTTTAGGATCAAGCGATTTGACTGATTCTGAGAAGATTCTTGTGACTAAGGGCAGCAATTTTTATGTCACTGAGTTTGCTCCTGATCGTAACCAACATCTCTTTCTAAAGTTAGCGTCGCCCATGACGGCTAACGACGGCAAAACTAAGCTGGAAGGTGTTTACGCTTACGATCCGCACATTCGAGTTGAAGGCGAAGAAGCTGCTCAGGCTGTGAAGCTCAATGTTCCTTATGCCAGCCAACTGGGCAATGAAGAAATAACCAGAGCCGGAGAGATCTGGTACGACTGGCGGCAATGCAACACGACGAGCAACACAATGCTGGCAAATTATTTGCTCAAAGGAGAGCTTACCAATAAAGCAAAGGAGCAGAGATTACCAGAGCCGGAATCAATTTATATGCGGCTGGTTGCTAAGTATGGAGACACCACTGATCATGATGCTCAAACTAGGGCACTCAAAGAATTAGGCATCGAGTCGTATTTCAGCTATACCCTTTCATCAAAGGATGTATTGCTATCCCTGAAAGCAAATATTCCAGTCGCAGCTGGCTTTGCCTACAAACACGCTGGGCACATTTGCATCATTGTTGGGCATGATCCTGCGAAGAAGGTGTGGCTGGTGCATGATCCCTATGGGATTCGCCACGGGGCTAGCGATAACTACGACATTGGCATTGGTGGTGCTTTTGATCCCTATACCTACGACACCATGCAGCGTATTTTCTGGGATCAGGGCGGCGAATCAGGCTGGGGTAGAGTCGTCACCAGTATAAAAGGACAATCGACTGGACTCCCTACTGGGCTATAAACAGTACTTATCTGGGAAGATTAGCGATCGAGCAATCTCATACTAAGATCCAACCACGTTGATTGAGTCACTGGGGCACTACTCGAAATGTAGTCAACCCCAGTTTCAGCAACCGAGCGAATAGTCTTTAGAGTAATATTTCCAGATGCTTCAATTTTGATGCGATTGTTCGTCTGTCGAATAATTTGCACCGCTTCTTGCATCATCTCTAACGGCATATTGTCCAGCATAATAATGTCCGCTCTATGTTGCAGAGCTTCTTTTACCTGTTCTAAACTCTCTGTCTCTACTTCTAGCGTCAGCGGGTAAGGCATCCCAGCGCGAATAAGCGCGATCGCCGCTCCAATTCCGCCTGCTGCTGCAATGTGATTATCCTTAATCATCACACTGTCATCCAAGCCCATTCGGTGATTGACAGCCCCACCTACCTGCGTTGCATATTTTTCCAGTAGGCGTAACCCTGGTGTTGTCTTACGCGTATCAACCAATCGCGTTGGTAAATCTGCAATCTGTTCCACATACTTGCGGGTCAACGTTGCAATACCGCTTAGACGCATTGCCAGATTTAGCGCTACCCGTTCGCCTGTAAGCAAAGCCTCCATCGATCCTCGCATTACAGCGATCGTCTGTCCCTTTTTTGCCCCTGCTCCCTCGAGTACCTTCGCATCGAAGCTAACTCGCTCATTTAAAAGCTGGAAAACTCTAGCAGCGATCGGTAGCCCAGCCACCACACCATCCTCTTTCGCAATCCATGCCGCTTCACCATCTGGAGCTGGGTCACCAAAGAGAGACGAGGTAGTGCGATCGCCGCGACCAATATCCTCTAGAAGCCACCCTTGCAGAAGTGGCTCCAAAACAAGCCAAGGAGGTAATACCGCTTTCACTCTCACAGCTTACTTAACTCCATACTGCTTAACTAACGTGATGTGCGACTAAAACTAGGCTGACACAAGTTGCTCAAACTGCAAAGGATGAGGACTGAGGCGATTGAGCCAACGACAAACAGTATGAGCTAACAGCTTACGATTGATGCGGCTGGTCAAGTGCCAGAGGTCTCGCGCCCGGACTTTTTCAATCGAGAAGCGTTCAACCAATTGTCCAATGACCGTTTCAACTAGCCGCCGCAGTCGTTTGCGTAAGGCGACCCAAACTGGGTCACGAGAGTCGTGCCTATTGGAGCGCCAAGCGGTTTCCAGTTGAATGCCAACTTGGCGGCGGTCATGTTGGAGTGGGGCAGACAGGTAGCCCTGATCGCCAATCAGGAGCCCGCGAATGGACGAGACCAGGTCCCACACGGCTTCACGCTCACTGCCCTGGGCAGGCGTCAAACTAAAGCCTGTAATGACGCCGGTAGCACTGATGAGCAAATGCCCATGAAAGCCATCGTCGGTCTGCTTTTTAGCGGCACAGTAGCCCTAAGCGGCAACGCCTTTGAAACAGCGGCAGCTGGGAGCATGAGCAAAGCCACATAACGGGATAGGAATGCCATCGACCAGATGCACTGGGTCACTAAAGGCTCCCAACTCGGTGGCTAAATGTTGCTGAAGCAAGGCTTTGTACTGCCACAGATTCGCGGCTGGCCGCACAAAGGTGCAACGGCTCCCTAACCCTGGAAACCAAACCAACCAGTGGCGGCGAAAATACTGCCAAATCGCTTGGTCAGCGTCTAGCCCTTGATATTCGCCCACAATCTCCATCGTCAGGACCTCGCTGTCGCTCAACCCAGGTGCAAAGCCTTTAGCTCGAAGCGGTTGTCCTTAGGTGACTTCAGCTAAAGCATCATCCACACAGCAGAAGACCGCGATGATAAACTCGTCAATAGAAAACATTAGTCTCACCTGAACTAGATAGCTTGTACTTCTAGCTTCCTAGGGTGAGACTTTCTTTGCAAAACCTTAGTTGCACATCGCGTTACTTACTAAACGAGGTAGCCCGATTTAGGAAAACTGGGGCTTAAGAAACTGATGAAGCGCTAACGGTTCCCACTCTTCGACTCTCTCCCGCCAATGTGGAATGAGAGCGGCTAACTCAACGTTTCAACTAGAGCTTTGATTTTGCTGCCCTATCGATCGCGCAGCCGCTCTGGGAAGCTGGCATCGATCGCGATTTTGCCGCCGGAGGCATTGCTGAACGTTTCGACCGTTTGCACTTGCGCCAACAATCGTTTTGGGAGTGCTTCATTCTCCGTTTGACTAATGAGCAAGCCGACGATCGCTTTTGTTTTTTGCATTGTGTCCAGGTTTTGGATGACGGCGCTTTCTAGCTC
>DATNQS010000226.1:0-5023 GCA_036703925.1 Candidatus Sericytochromatia bacterium | reverse complement strand
TCGCGCCAAAAAAGTTGTACTGGCATACTCAGGCGGAGTTGATACTTCCGTCTGCATTCCCTACCTGATGCACGAATGGGGAGTCGAAGAAGTTATTACCCTCGCTGCTGACTTGGGGCAGGGCGATGAGCTAGAACCCGTTCGCGAGAAAGCACTAAAGTCTGGTGCCGGCGTTTCTTTGGTCGTTGATGCGACCGAAGCATTTGTGAAAGATTATGCGTTTCCTGCCATTCAGGCAAATGCGCTGTACGAAAATCAGTATCCACTTTCGACGGCACTGGCGCGACCGCTCATTGCGAAGTTGTTAGTCGATGCGGCAGCAGAATATGGTGCTGATGCCGTTGCGCACGGTTGTACGGGGAAGGGGAATGACCAGGTGCGTTTTGATGTGGCGATCGCCGCCCTCAACCCAGACATTAAAGTGCTGACTCCGGCACGGGAATGGGGCATGAGCCGCGAAGCTACGATCGCCTATGGTGAACGCTTTGGCGTTGAATCACCCGTGAAAAAATCGTCGCCTTACAGTATTGATAAAAACTTGCTGGGTCGTGCGATCGAAGCGGGACCGCTCGAAGACCCCTGGACAGAGCCGCCAGAGGATGTGTACACGATGACAGCAGCACTTGCTAAGGCACCCGATCAGCCTGAGTATGTCGAAATTGGCTTTGAGCAGGGCTTTCCCGTTAGTTTAAATGGCAAACCTGTCGATCCAGTGGCGCTTGTGACCCAGCTTAACGAGATTGTTGGTGCCCACAGCGTTGGGCGCATCGACATGATCGAAAACCGTTTGGTCGGCATCAAGTCGCGTGAAGTGTACGAAACACCTGCACTAACGGTCTTGATACAGGCGCACCGTGATTTAGAAAGCCTGACGCTAACGCCTGACCTGATCCATTACAAGCGTGGCATCGAAGATACTTACTCGAAGCTGGTTTACAACGGTCTGTGGTATAGCCCGCTGCGCGATTCGCTGGATGCTTTCGTCAAGAAGAGCCAGGAACGCGTGACGGGCGTTGTGCGAGTCAAGCTATTTAAGGGGCACTCGATCGTCGTCGGACGCAAATCTACTAACTCCATCTATAGCCCTGGTCTAGCAACCTACGGTGCAGAAGATACGTTTGATCATCGAGCGGCTGAGGGCTTTATCTATGTTTGGGGCTTGCCAACTCGGGTCTGGTCGCAAACGGGGAGACAATAAGTAATTAGCAATCGGGCTCAATGTAACGGGGCAGTTGCACTCGAAACGTTGAGCCCACGCCAACTTCACTTGTAACGGTAATGGTGCCGTTCATTTTACGGACGATCAGGTCAGAGATGGCTAACCCCATCCCAGTGCCGGGGAACCTTTTGGCAAGCGTTTGATCAATCTGGTGAAACGCTTCAAAAATCTTGTCTAGATGCGCTTCAGGGATGCCAACGCCCGTATCCTGCACGGTGATAACGATCGCGTCTGCACCCGCTTCGACGACATTGACACGCACGCTACCCACTTCGGTAAATTTGATGGCGTTAGAGAGCAGGTTCACTAACACCTGCCGTAAGCGGTTGCTATCAGTCGTTACTAGCGGGTTTTGGAGATCTAGCTGTGCGTCTAGCGTCAGTCGTTTTTGGTCAACGAGCGATCGCAATTCTTCTACCGTTGCGTTCACTAACTGCTTCAAATTAACGACTTCTAGCGCTAGCTCCAACCGCCCTGCTTCAATTTTAGACAGATCCAGAATGTCATTAATGAGCGCCAGCAGGTTTCTACCGTTGCTCAGAATACGATCGATCATGTCTCGCTGCTGGGGTACGAGGTGCTGACGCAGCAGCAGTTGCGAGAAGCCGATTACCGCGTTCATCGGGGTTCGCAGCTCATGCGACATGGTTGCCACAAATTGTGATTTGAGCTTGGCGGTTTCTTGCAGGCGCACGTTTTGGGATTGAATCTGCTGACGCTGTTTCTCTAGCTCCTGGTTTTGTTCGCCAAGAATACGGTTTTGAATTTCTAAGCGGTCTTCGCGCTCTTCCAGCGCATTAATTAACTGGGCGTTCGTGAGGGCGATCGCAGCTTGTTCGCCAAACGCCCCCAGCAGATGTAGATTATCCATGTTAAATGCCGCTGAATGGGTCCAGTTACCGATCGCCAGCACGCCCAACCTGCCTGCTCGTGCCGACTCTATTGCGACAATGCAAAGAGAGCGAGGAAGGGGGGGCAAAGCAGCCGGAGCGATTACCACTGGAGAATCATCATCGCCCTCCATGTCTGGGTCGTCCGCTGCTTGAATAAGGCGTGAACCACCCGTGAGAAAGATCTCGCCCAGCAGCCCTTCCCCTGGCGCAAACGCTTCTTCAAGCTGGAAGCGATCGGTCGCCGTGCCAGTGGAAGCCGTCAGTTCCAGCAGTCCAGTGTAGGGATTTTGCAGCACGATTAAGCCAAAGGCTGCGTTGGGAATCGCATCACAGATCGCATCAACCATGACCTGCAAGAGTTCAGGCAGATTGGTTAAGCGCTGGTTGAGCAGATCGGTCAACTGTTGGAGGGTACGCAGTTGCTGCTGGTGCTGACCCAGAATAATGAGTGCGTCCCGCAGGTTTTGCTCTGCTTCCTGAGTTGATTGGTAAAGCTGTGCATTGTCGATCGCTAAGACTGCCCTCTGTGCCAGATCGACTGCCAGTTGGCGATCGGTGGCAGTATAGCTGCGCCCAGACGAGCGAGACAGGCACAACGTTAAGGCACCCAGCTTGCGGTCATGCACAATCAGGGGCAATGTTATCAACGAGCTGATGTCGAGGGCGTGCAAAAACTCCAGATGCTCATCATTGTCTGCGATCGACTCAAGCCATGCATCTGTCACCTCTGGTAGAAACACGGTCTGCCCAGTGTCCAAACACTGTACAACTGGATGCTGCTTCTGTTTAGTTTTAGGCGTGTGGCAGTGGGCGCGATGCATCCACCCTTGTTTAGTGGGGTCTACGTGCTCCCACGTCAAAAGCTCAAACGTGTCTTGCCCAGTCAGGATGTCAAAAAAGCAGCAGTCTGCCAATACGGGCACGGCGAGTTGGGCAATGTTGTGCAGAATGGTTTGATAGTCTAGCGAAGACCCCAGTACCGAGCTAGCGTCTGCCAAAAAACGCTGCATTGCTTCTGCCTGCTTCAGTGCAGTGATATCCAAAAAGGCACCCACGCATCCTCTCGGCTGACTCTGCTCATCAAAGAGAGGTGTTGTGTAGCTGATCGCATGGATGACCTTCCCATCGTCTCTAAGAATGTCAACTTCAGCATCCAGCACTGAGCGTCCTGAAGTAGCGGCGGCTTGCATAGGCAGGGCATCCGCCGTTAGCTCTTGCCCCTGACGCAGCAGTCTATAAGGGGGGTCGCCGTCTGCTTGAATGGTCAAAGAAGCGTTTGCATCAGTGTCTATGCCCAGCATTGCAGCATAGGTGGGGTTAACGCGAATCATCTGGCATTCTGGATCTTCTGCGATCGCAATGCCAATTGGAATCACGTCAAAAAGGGTTTGCAGTTCCGCCACACGCCGTTCCAAATCGCGGTTCAGCTTGACGACCTCATCTTCTGCTTGCTTTCGAGCCGTAATATCGCTCACAATGCCCGACATCCGAAAGAGTATATTCTGCCCATCGAATTGTGCTTTGCCCCGTGACGTGCAATAGCGGTAATCACCAGAAGCATGGCGGAGCCGAAACTCGACATCAAATACCGTACCGTGCTTCAGATGAGTTGTGAGTGCCTTTAAGACCCGTGCCTGATCATCGGGATGAATAAGGTGATAAAACGCATCAGAGGCGGTGCTCATCGACTCACGAGGAATACCAACGATTTCGAGGAGGCGATCGTTACAGAAAACTTCGTTGCGGCAAATATACCAGTCCCAAATGCCATCATGGGAACCTTCTACTACCAGTCGATAGCGCTCTTCACTGATGCGTAACTGTTGCATTGCTTCTGCTGCTTGCAGTTCGGCTCGATGAATGCGTATAGCATTAGACAAGCTACGCACTAAGGCTTCAGGCACTAACCTACTTTTCGACAAGTAATCAGCCGCACCTGCCTTCATTAACTCAACTGCAACTTGATCATCCCCCTGCTCGGTGAGAACTACGAGCGGCACTGTAAGGCTTAACTGCTGCATTTGCTGTAGTAGCCACAGCCCATTGCCATCGGGCAGGTTGTAGTCTAGCAGCACTGCATCGAACGTCTGTTCCTGCAAAAGCGCGATCGCACCTTGACAGGTCTCCGTTTCAGTTATTTCTACTGCTGCTTTTGTATAAGTAAACGCTTGACGCACTGCTAGCCGCGCCGTAGCGTTACCATCTACTAACAGAATTCTCAAGGTTTCTTGCATCACTCGTAACCAACCACTAGATCTCAGGAAGCAGCCGAAATCCTGCCTTTGCCCCTAATTGCTAGTCCTCCGCTTAAAGGCGCTTATCTTTAAGTACGATTTATGCACTTAGATACACCTGTTAGTACATTCATGATTAAGGAATGTCCTGACTTTGTCCTCAATCTATTGACAGGTTACAGCGCCTTTTCAAGGTGTAGCTAGGCTTAGGGCAGCTTCAAGGTTCTCTTCCTTAGGGTAGGGAGTGGGGCGATCGTGTCCCGCTTTTCAACGTTACAAGGGTAACTGCGAGAGTAGCTTTAAGGTGACTGCAAAGCGATCTACAGCAGTAATTCTGACTTCAGATAGATGTATCAACCCTATCTACCTATAATTCTCTAAACACCTAAAAAACGAACCTGAAACGGATCTGGTAAAATAATAAACTGATGGTGCTGCTTAAGCGACCAGAGCAGTCTAGGAGCGCTACGCTGCACGGCAGTCGATGACTGTCTTCCGGTAGTAGGTGCAATGATTGAACAGGAGGCTTGCTTTTGTGTGCCTTTTGAGTAGTTAGCCATTTGCTTTGGCGTCGCTATTCTGCATGGTGAAACGCCAAGACAACTAGCTAAGATTGGTATATCAGAGCGGGTTCGTTGCCTGCGAGCAAATGATCTACAAACCAACCATTTAGGATT
>DATNQS010000225.1:0-13806 GCA_036703925.1 Candidatus Sericytochromatia bacterium | reverse complement strand
AAGTATGCGGATGTTTTTAGCTTCGGCTGATAATTGCACGGTTTCGATCGCCGCTTGTACGACTAAGCTCAGATCCAGCAGACGGTTGTTGAGCCTGAGTTTGCCGCTGATAATCCGAGAGCTATCTAAAATATCTTCAATGAGCTGCGATTGAGCGCGCGCGCTGCGCTCAATCACTTCTAAAGCACGGATGACAGTCGTTTCACTCAGAGTGCGGGTGCGGAGGATTTGTGCCCAGCCCAGCATGGCGTTCAAGGGATTCCGGAGTTCATGCGAGAGGTTCGAGAGGAATTCATCTTTGAGTCGGTTGGCGGTTTCGGCCAACCGACGGGCTAACTGCTCTTGCACTAGCTGAGAGCGTTCCGCTTCAAACTGCTGGCGCTCAGTGATGGCAGAGATGGCTAGCAAAATCATGGCATCATTATCGTCTTGTTGCAGCTTGCAAGCATTCAGCAGCATGGCTTTTTGCCCGATTTGCTCAAAAGAATGCTCCACCTCAAAATTTTGCACTGGACGAGCACTGGTTAAAAGCGCTGCGAGCAGGGATCGCAATTGGGGAATATCCCATTGCCCATTACCTAGCTCAAACAAGACAGTGTGCTCAGTTTCTGGCACTGTCACTTGTTGGTTGATACACAAGGGTTTGTCCTCAAGGTTAAGGTACTCGCGGTAAACAGAGCCGACCAAGAAGGTGCAAAGCAATGGCTCAATGGCGTTCAACCTCACTTTCCTCGCTTGCAGCATCTGTGGGTGGACAGTTCATCCAGTTCACCGACTTGGGGGACTGCTTCTGGAGCATACGCATCAGGCACGTGTTCTCCAACCTGTTTGACCTAGTAAATGACACTGGTATGGTGCACACCTGTGGCTCGTTCAATGGCTCGAAAACCCATGCCATTGACATACAGCGATCAATGAACTGACGACCACAACTGACACAGATGTAATTTTGCTTACCCCTTCTCTTGCCGTTCTTACGGGTATGGGTAGCTTAGCACTCTGGACATTGCATGCGAACTCATCCTAATTCCTCCCTTCATTATGCAACGCCCAACACGTTTAATCTTTCTAGCGTTACTGGTGCAAACAACAATAAAGACTTTGCGTTCCGCATTGTCTCTGCCTTTGCTCCCAACACAACGGGTTATGCTGGGACTGGCGGCACCTATGCCACTGATGGTCAGTGGCGGTTTGACATGGTGACGATCAAGGCTGATGCAACTCCAGTGCCGACCCCGGCACTGCTGCCCGGTTTAGTGGTCCTGGGTTTAGGTCTACTGCGTAAGCGTAAAGCTCAAGTGGCTTAGTGGCTAGTGGCCTACCTTGTGACTTAACTTACTGTTAACCCTGCAGGGTTTAGCCTCAACCTGACAAGTTAAAACAGTCGGATTGCTTCTAGCGCCCCGACTGTTTGCCATCTTGGGGTCTGGTCAAACTAAGTACGGCATCGGCCCGTTTCAGGTTAAGTGCACCGCGATCGCCGATGAAAATCCTGCTCATTGAAGATGACCCACCTACAAGTTCGCTGCTGGCTGAGCTACTGACTGCCCAACACTATATGGTTAACCTGGCAACGGATGGTCAAACGGGGCTGGAGTTAGCCAGAGAATCTGCCTATGACTTGATTGTGCTAGATGTATCGCTGCCAAAACTGGATGGGCTGAGTGTCTGTAAGCAGTTACGGGCAGAGGGTTACCAGCGTCCAATTTTGCTGTTGACGGCCAACGCGGGTAGTAATGAGCGCGTTATGGGTTTGGATGCAGGAGCCAATGATTACGTGGTCAAGCCCTTCGATCCACCAGAGCTATTGGCGCGTGTGCGTGCCTTATTACGACGGGAAGCTGCTACCACCTCAGTCTTGACCTGGGAAAAGGTGCAGCTTGATACGGTCGGTAACGAAGTCACTTGTAATGGCAAGTCAGTGAGGCTCACCCACAAAGAATATTGTCTGCTGGAATTATTCTTGCTCAATCCCAAACGCATTTTTAGCCGCAGTGCCTTACTCGATCGCTTGTGGGACTTTGCCGAACCGCCAGGAGAAGAAACCGTCAGCACTCACATTAAATGCCTGCGCCAAAAACTCAAAGCGGCAGGCGCTGCAGACTTAATTGAGACGGTTTACGGCTTGGGCTATCGACTCAAAACGCCAGATCAGGCGGTAGATCCTCCCGTTTTAGCCTCCACGGGGAAGCAACGGGAAGTCAAACTTCAAACGGCTGTGACAATAACGTCCAAAGTTTGGAACAAGTATCGGGACAAGATTTTGGCACAGGTCATGGTCATAGAGACGGCGGCACAAGCCTTGACGAACGCTCAACTCAGCCCAGTAGAGCGACAGCAGGCTCAGCAGGAGGCGCATAAATTAGCTGGATCGCTCGGTATTTTTGGCTTCATGGCTGGGTCGCAGTTGGCGCAAGAGTTGGAGGCGTTGCTGCAACCAGGGGTGGCATTGACGGCAGTACAGGTGCAACATATCGCCACGCTAGCGGCATCGTTGCGTCTGAGGCTGGAGCAACCTCAGACGACACCGATGCCGCTAGAGAGAAGCGCCTACGCTCCGTTAATTTTGATAATTGATGATGACTTGATGCTGGCAGAACGGGTCAGGATTGAGGCGATCGCTTGGGGGCTGCGAGTTGAAGTCGCAACTGATTTAACAGTTGCCCGCAAAGTGATCGCCCAATCTCTCCCCAATGTGATTCTGCTGGACTTAAACTTTCCGGGTGCGGAGAATGGGTTTATGCTGCTACGGGAATTGATGCAGCGATCGCCCAAAATGCCGGTACTGGCCTTCACGGGGCAAGGAGATTTAGCCAGCCGCTTAGAAGTGGTACGGTTGGGAGGTAGTGTTTTCTTACAAAAACCACTGCCAACCTATGAAATTCTTAAAGCCGTGACGGATGTGTTGCAGCAAACGCAGGTGCAGCATTACAACCGGGTGCTGGTGGTGGATGATGATGACGCGATCGTTGACAGCCTAGCGCACTTATTGCAACCCTTTGGGGTGGAGGTGGCCGGACTGAGTGAACCGCAGCAGTTTTGGCAGGTGCTGACAGCAACAAGGCCTAATCTCCTGTTACTAGACCTGGAAATGCCTGGTTTTAATGTCGTGGAACTCTGTCAGGCAGTGCGGAGTGACCCTCAGTGGCAGCGGTTGCCGATTTTGTTTCTCTCTGCACATACCGCCGCCGCCGCGATTGAGCGCGCCTTCACCGCTGGGGCTGACGACTACCTGAGTAAAGCCATGACTACTACAGAGCTAGCCACGCGAATCATACACCGCTTAAAGCGCAGCGGTTTTCAAACTGAGTAGCAGCGGGGCATATCTATGCGTTCTACGATCGACCGTCGATTGGCTTCTTATGGGATCGCGATCGCTTCTACAGTCGTCGCGCTCCTGCTTTCCTTGTGGCTACAGCCCTTACTGGAACGCACCATTGGCGCCTTCTTTTATCTCGCTGTGATGGTAACTACCTTGTATGGTGGCTTTCGACCAGGCATGGTGACGATCGTCCTCTCGACTCTAGCAATCAACTATTTTTTCATACCGCCCCTTTACCAATTCACAACGGCTGACCCCACCGATAGCCTACGACTGGTGGTTTTTGCGCTGGTGTCCTTTGTCCTCAATCGGCTCAACAGCGTTTTACGGCAAAGCAAAGCCACGATTGAGCAACTCAGTCGGCAGTTAATCCAGGAAAGTCGCGATCGCCTGCAAATGGCACTCACCGCTGCCCAGATGGGACTGTGGTCTTGGAATCTTGCCACTGGGGAAATTGTCTGGTCGCCAGAGCACGAACAGTTGTTTGGCTTCGCTCTCGGCAGCTTCGACGGTCGATATGAAACCTTTGAGGCTCGGGTGCATCCAGACGATCACGCCAGAATCAGCGAGGCGATCCAGCAAGCGCTTCAGCACCGTACCCTTTATCAGCAGGAGTATCGCGTGATCTGGACGGATGGCAGCGTTCATTGGCTGGAAGGCAGAGGGCAGGCAGCTTATAACGAAGCAGGTCAAGCGGTGCGAATGTCCGGCACGATTATGAATATTGACCAGCACAAACAGTCGGAAATGGCGCTTACTCGCAGTGAACAGCAACTCCGCGCCATTTTTGATGCTGAACCCGAATGCGTCAAGATTGTCTCAGCCGACGGTGTGTTAGAGCAGATGAATCCTGCGGGACTTGCCATGATTGAAGCCGATCATCTAGAGCAAGTACGTGGGCAGAATGTCTGCCCGTTGATCGCACCTGCCCACCAACAGGCATTTCTAGCGTTCATCCATCAGGTCGCTGAGGGAAAACCAGGCATCTTAGAGTTTGAAATTATTGGCTTCCGGGGCACTCGCTGTTGGTTAGAGGCTCATGCCGTTCCGTTACACTTTCCCGGTGAAGCAACAACGCAGGTTCTAGCCGTCACACGCGATATTACTGAGCAAAAGCGAGCAGAAGCAGAAATCAAACAACTTAATGCTGATCTGGAACAACGGGTTGCCGAACGCACCTTTGAACTCCAACAATCAAATTTACTCCTGAATAGCTTTTTCAACGCTGCGTCTTCGGCGGCGATCGGTCTCTGCATTCATGACAAAGATCTGCGCTTTCTGCAGATCAATGCAACCCTTGCTGCCATCAATGGGCAGCCTGTAGAAAAGCATCTTGGTCGCACCGTTGCCGAAATTTTGCCCCAAATGGCACCCATGGTTGAACCCTTGTTTCACCATGTAATTGAGACTGGACAGCCCATCCTCAATTTAGAAGTTTCAGCCGCAGTGCCGAGTCAACCTGGACTCAGGCGGCATTGGTTAGCCTCTTACTTTCCCATTTTGGATGAAACCAATGCCGTCAGGGCGATCGGCGTGATTGTGGTTGAAATCAGCGATCGCAAACAGGCTGAAGCAACGCAAGCTCGTTTAGCTGCCATTGTTGCCTCGTCACAGGATGCCATCATCAGCAAAACGTTAGATGGTGTGATTGTGAGTTGGAACGCCAGCGCCGAGAAGCTGTTCGGCTACTCAGCCGCCGAAGCGATCGGGCAGCCAATTACATTGATTATTCCGGTTGACCAACTTGAGGTCGAAACTCAATTTTTGCACTGGATTCGGCAGGGAGAATCGATTCAACAATACGAAACGGTGCGGCGGCGCAAAGATGGCACTCTGGTGGAGATTTCGCTTACCCTTTCGCCAGTCAAAGATGCTCAGGGTACGATTGTCGGCGCGTCCAAGGTTGCCCATGACATCACCCAGCAACGCACTCTCGACCGGATGAAGAATGAATTTATCGCCATCGTTAGTCACGAACTTCGCACTCCGCTAACGGCCATTCGCGGCTCGCTAGGCTTAATCCTGCGGGGAGTCTATGACAAAAAGCCCGACAAAAAACACCGGATGATTGAAATTGCCGCTGAACAGAGCGATCGCTTAGTTCGCCTGGTTAACGACATCCTTGACCTGCAACGGCTAGAATCCGGTAGTATGAAACTCCCCCTACAAGCTTGCGATGCCGCTGCCCTGATGCAGCAAGCTGCCGACGCGATGCGACCCTATGCCGAAGAACACCAAGTTCACCTCAGCGTTACGCCCCGGCCCGTCTCCGTTTGGGCAGCCCCCGATGCCATCATCCAGATCCTCACCAACCTCTTAAGCAACGCGATCAAATTCTCTGCTTCAGGCAGCAAGATCGACCTTGCTGTAGCAGTGATGGAGTCAGACAAGCAGGGCGGTAGCGGCATTGAGGTAGTAGAGCGAAAAGCACCTTCAGCCGCTTTGTCCTCCTCATCCCCCCATCCTCATGCTGTTTTCTCAATCCAGGACCAGGGGCGCGGTATTCCCGCAGAGAAACTAGAAACTGTGTTTGAACGCTTTCAGCAAGTTGATGCGTCTGACTCCCGTGACAAAGGCGGTACGGGACTCGGCTTAGCAATCTGCCGCCAAATTGTGGAGCAGCACGGTGGGCGCATTTGGGTCGAGAGCGTGTTAGGGAAAGGGAGTACGTTTTACTTCACCTTGCCACTGGCGGCGGCGGCCGTAGGAGCGAAGGAAAAACTATGACAGCCAAACGGGTGCTCGTGATCGATGATGAAGCGGTGATTCTGGAAGTGATCCAGGGTTGCCTAGAGGAGTTGGGCGGGATGGAAGTCTTGACGGCAACGTCAGGTGTCGAGGGCTTGCAGGTGGCTCAAACCGCTTTACCTGACGGCATTTTGCTGGATGTGTCAATGCCAGGTATGGATGGGCTAGAAGTGCTGCGGCTGTTGCAAGCAAAGGCCGTCACGCGATCGATGCCTGTCGTGCTGCTGACGGCCAGAGTGCAACCAGAAGAGCGGGCGAAATTTGCTCAAGTAGGCGTTGCAGGGGTCATTTTGAAGCCCTTTGACCCGATCGCCCTGGCAGATCAAGTGGCAGCAGTCTTTGAGTGGACGCTGTAAAGCTCATCAATGATTCCTGACGGACTTCAAAGTTTCTTCAAACTCTTTCTTTAGGATGAAGTCAAATTCATCCTGTAGAGGCGGCATGTGTCTACCAAACAAATTTTAGTCATTGACGATGAAGCGGTGGTGCGGGAAGTGGTGCAAAGCTGCTTTGAGGATCTGGCTGGCTGGACGGTTATCACGGCTAATTCTGGACAAGCAGGCTTAGAGCAAGCCCTGGCAAAAAAGCCCGATGCGATCGTGATGGATGTGCTGATGCCAGACATTGATGGCCTGACGCTGCTGCGCCAGTTGAAAGCAAGTCCGACCACAGAAACGATTCCTGTCGTGCTGCTGACGATCGCGACTGACTTTACCGATCCCGGTGGCTGTGTCTCGCTGGGAGCCGTAGGCGCGATCACCAAACCCTTTGACCCACTGGCTTTGGTTGAGCAGGTGGCAGATTGGCTCGGTTGGTCGTTAGAGCACCGGGAGGACTGTCTGTGAAGCGCTGCAAGACTCAGGTACGAACATTTAAAGACAATCGTCTCAAGGCAACTATGAGTCCACAACCCTCTGAGCCCAGCGCCGATGAACTTGCCAGATTAGAAGCACTTGCCCGTTACCAGATTCTGGATACGGCCGCTGAAGCTGCTTATGACGAGCTAACCCAGTTGGCGGCTCAAATTTGCGGCACTCCGATCGCCCTGATTTCTCTACTCGATCACGATCGACAATGGTTTAAGTCGAGAGTCGGCTTAACGGTCTCAGAAACACCACGCGCGATCGCCTTTTGCGATCACACAATTTTGCAGGCAGAACCCTTGGTGGTGCAAGATGCGCTCCTGGATGAGCGCTTTGCGACCAACCCACTGGTGACTGGCGACCCCCACATCTGGTTTTATGCCGGCATCCCCTTAACGACCCCAGACCACTATCGCATTGGTACTCTCAGTGTGATCGATCGAGTCGCCCGGCAACTCAGCGCTGACCAAATGCAAGCACTGCAAGTGCTCAGTCGCCAGGTGGTGAGCCAGTTGGAGTTGCACCGCCATGTGGCAGTATTGCAAGCCAGCGAACGTCGCTTACAGCAAAAAGTCCAGCAAGAAACGTTAGTGCGAGTGGTGACGGAACGCATTCGTCAATCCCTTGAGCTGGACACGATTCTGACCACAACCGTTACGGAAATCCGTCAGGTGTTACAGACGGATCGGGTGATGCTGTTTCAACTCGAGCCAGACGGATCGGGATACGTCGTGCAAGAGTCGGTCGATGTCCACTGGCAGGCGCTTCTGGGACAAAAATTGGTTGATCCCTATTTCCAAGCCAGCTACATCCAGAAATACTTTGAGGGACGAGTCAGTGCCGTTGCCGATACCAATGACGGTAGCCTTCAGCCCTGCTATGCCGATTTTCTCAGGCAGTTGGATGTGCAGGCAAATCTGGTCGTGCCTATTCTGCAAACGGGGCATCTGTGGGGTTTGTTAATTGCCCAACAATGCGCCCAGCCGCGCCGATGGTCAGAAGACGAAATTCAATTACTGAAACTACTGGCAGACCAGGTAGCGATCGCCATTCAACAAGCCTCCCTCTATCGACAGACCCAGCTCGAACTGACCGAACGGCACCGCGCTGAAGCAGCTCTGTACCAACTGAACCAAGCACTGGAACAGCGGGTACAAGCGCGTACAGAAGCCCTGCAAAAGCAAGCAGAACAGGAACAGTTATTGCGGTTGGTTACCCAGCGTATCCATGCCTCGTTCGACCTGGAGACCATTTTGGAGACGGCTCTGACGGCTGGTCGTCAAACCCTTCTGGCTGATCGCGTTGCTGTTTATCGCTTTCATCCTGACTGGAGTGGCCACTTTATTGCAGAGTCGGTGGCTGCAGGTTGGCTACCGTTGGTCAGCCTGAACATGCCAAAGGTCTGGGAGGATACCTACCTGCAAGAAACACAGGGTGGACGCTATCAGCATGGCGAAACCTTTGCCGTGAATGATATTTACACCGTTGGGCACAGGCAATGCCATCTTGAACTATTAGAGCAGTTCCAGGCAAGAGCCTATGCCATCGTTCCCATCTTCGTCCACGACCAACTCTGGGGCTTACTAGCAGCTTATCAAAATGCGACTCCTCGCCATTGGCACGAAGCGGACGTTGAACTGCTGAGACAGATTGCCCTGCAGGTGGCGATCGCCATCCAACAGTCAACGCTTTATCAGACCGCTCAGGCTCAGGTGCAAGCGCTCGAACGACTCGATCAGGTCAAAGACGATTTTCTAAGCACGGTTTCGCACGAACTGCGCTCACCCATGACCAGTATTAAAATGGCGACCCAAATGCTCGAAATCCAGTTAACCCGCACTGGCGTGCTGGACTCAGCAGGGATATCCCCCATCAGCCGCTACTTCAAAATCTTGAAGGAACAGAGTGAACGTGAAATCCAATTGATTAATGACCTCTTAGACCTGGCACGCCTCGATGCCAACACCGACCCACTCACACTGACCAACCTTGACCTGAGATTGTGGGTGGAGCAACTGGCTGGAACCTTTAGCGAACGCACGCAACAGCAACAGCAACGATTGCAACTGGAGATTCCAAGTGACTTAGCCTTGGCAACAGATTTTTCTTATTTAGAGCGAATCTTGGCAGAGCTGTTGCACAATGCTTGCAAGTACACACCAGCAGGCGAGACCATCCGGATCACTGCCAGCCAAGTTGAAGGTGCCGAAGCCCTGGTACCGTCTACCAGCAGTCAACAGGCTCAAGCCGCCGTTCAAATTTGTGTCAGCAGTACCGGTGTTGACATTCCGCCCGAGGAAGGTGAGCGCATTTTTGACAAGTTCTACCGTATCCTTAAAAACGATCCCTGGAAACACGGTGGTACAGGGCTCGGATTAGCACTGGTGAAAAAACTCACTGAACGCTTAGGCGGTAGCATTCATGTTGTCAGTGGCGATGGGCAAACAACCTTTGTACTGACATTGGCGTCTGGGGAGTAGTGGAACAGTGAACCGGCTTAAGGACGTGTAGCAATCGGTAGGCAACAAGATCTGTGGGCAAAGCGTACCTAAACCTGTTGCCATTCAAGCGGGTTTGGCAACAGGTTTAGGCAACACGAAAACAGATGCTACGCGGTGCTTGCACGTTCATTGCAGAAGCCAGCGTTTATGCAACGATGAGTACCTCTAATTATGAGCGGTAGTAGCCGTTAATTCATGGTACAGGGCGAAAGGACTGAAAGGCTCTATTTGCAATGCTTTAGGGCACTATCAGATAACATTTGAGAACGCTTAAGTGCATTTACCGTTCCGTTGCTCCCCAGACCCCAATTACAGGCTTCTAACAATACAAATCTTTAACGAGAGGAATATTCTCAGGCTCTATTGCTGGATAGCATAAGGTTATAAAAGCTCCAGAAAAGGTTATAAAGTTATAAAAAACTAAGTCTTGAAAGCTCTTAAACAGTATTGATATACCCATTACAGCACCGCAATATTTGGTATAGTACAGAAAATTTCACAATTTAGTTTTATCAGTATGCAAACTTTATTAGAAGCATTAGAGGAGTACCAAAAGTTCCGAGGCAACGAGGCAAACAACATCCGTTCTTATATCAAGAAGCGGGTAATCCTTGAATTACTATCTGATTTGAAGATTGAACTCTGGCAGCACAAGAGCATAAACGTTATTGCTGAACAAGTTCCCATAGCTGGTTTTGTTAGCTTAGCCAGTCCTATCTTTGAGCAGCATCTACTTGATGTGCAGAACAGCAATACCCGCAAGGTGATGAAAAGCTAGTGGAAAAGGTTCTGTGAATGGCTACAAGTTCAAGAATGGTACATACCTGAACCTGTTTCGCGTACTCCCGCTCTAAGAGAATTGGTTTCTTTTACACATCTTCCTGTAGCAACCTCTAAGCCAAAGAGATCGAAGCGAAGGGCAGCTTTGGACTATACGCTTAAAGAGGCAGAATTGACTCCTGCATTACGAACAAAGCTTCAGTTGTTTGATAATTTTTGCCAAACCATCTCTCACCACCGCTCAAAAGCCAACAGGGATATTACACAAAACATTTACCGTAGATTTATCTGTTTATTTCTAGGTTGGAGAAAAAATATCCAGCAGATTAAGGTCGAGGACCTAGACTTATCTCAATTCACAGATCCAAATCTTCTTAAAGCTTATGAGCAATGGAATCGGAATCGGGGCATGTCTTCCCACACAATTGATAGCTACCTAAGACCAGCTATGCCGATTGCTAAATTTCTCTTCAACCAATCCTCACCTGATGCGAATTTGGCCCAACTTGAAGAGGCGCTCAAACCACTGCGAGAATTTTTCGACAATAATGTTATCGATCAAAAAGATAGGCCTCTTTCGTCAGACGAGGCTTGTCAGGAGCGGTTGCTCACTTTTCAGCAGTGCGAGATGGTGGTGAAATATTTGCAATGGCGTTGCAAGGACTTGGAAGAACAGCAAGGACTCACACGTGAGGTGATTGATGCTTGGATGGACTATCTGATCATTGCTCTGCTAGTTACGACTGGAGTGAGACAAAGAGAAATTCGTGAGATGTGTCTCGAGCGTTTAGTCTTGATGCCGGATGGTACTTACTCTGTATCCCTTAAACCAGAAGACCATAAAATTGGTAGTAAAACAGATAAGGGGCGAGGTTATCCCTTATTTGTCGGCCCACTACGAAAGCAGCTTTGTGAGGATTTGACGTATTATCTTGAATCGATTCGTCCTAAAAACCTTGATCATTCCTATCTTTTCTTTATTCGCAGAATTAAAACTTCTAGAGTTAAAATGGGTTTAACGAGGCCTAGAGGTGCACCGATCGGAGAAGGGAGTATCCTTTCTAAGCTAGTTCCTAGCTTAATCAGTAGAGTGACGGAGCATCTATTTGGTGAAGCCAAAGCAACCACATGTCACGATTTCCGACGTATCACAGCAACTTGGGTGTGCACCTATGGAGAGCCAAAGCACTTTTCTATATATGCAGAGATGCTAGGGCATTCTGAACAGATGCTGAAGGACCTCTACGCTAAGCTTCATCCAGGTGCATTAGCTGCTCAAGTTCCTTTTGCCTATGAGGAGATTGCAGCTAACGAAGCGAAAGTGCTTGGAAAAACAGTTCAGAACAAGACAATTTCGACTGAGGCAAAGTTGAAAGCAGCCCTTACCCTAGCACATCAAATGTGGGGGGCTTTACCTAAGTCAAAACGCAAGGATTTTCTAGAAATTTGGACACCTGAACAATGCCAACTTCTAGGACTTGCATGATGAAATATTGGGTTCGTTCTAATATAGTTTTAGTCAGGTTACGGTTGAGTCTTGAAATGCTTGCCTCATCTATCTTTCATCTCACTGATGCGCGGAAGCTGCTGAAAAATTTTTCAACGTTTCAGCAAGGCATTCTCACAAACGTTAGACATGTTAATGATCGAGCCATCACAGACAAAAAAGACCTACTAAGAAGGTGACGTTACGGGGTTTGAGTAGCAATGGATGCTGTTGGCGAATGTGCTACACGTAATCTGGCACAGGTGCTAGCGCGGCAAAGCGAGAAGTCCGTGTTTTGGCATGAGGGACACCTTGCAACCAGGACACCAGGCGCACAATATTCATCGCCGTACTGGTCAGAATATGCTGCAGGCGGTTTTTTGCTAGTCCCAGATAGCGCGATCGCCGTAGCCCAAACGCATTGATGCCTTGAGACAAGGTACCTTCAATCCCTGCCCGTTGATTGTAGGTTTGTTGCCAGGCTTGGGTTGTTTGCTGCTGCCGGACAACTTGCAATGCCTGATACTCGGCTTGAGGGCGGAGGGTCATTTCTCGTGGATCGGTTTTGGCGCGAGTACACAAATGGCGACTTGTACATTAGCGGCACTGGGAGCGTGAGAACCGCACGTTAATCACCTGGTTGCCCCAGGCATCAACTGCCGGGTTCCACTGCTGACTCTTTTTACCTTTGAAGTCAAGGTCAATAAAGGCACTTGAAAACGCAGCCTTATCGAGCAACACCGCATAGTGATAACCGATCGCTTTGGTACTGCCTTCGGCTGCCTAAACCAGACCGACGACATACCTGAAGTCTGGGTCTTTGAGTGCTTTCCAATAGACCCATTGCCCGATCTGGAAGCGCGGTGCTGGCAGGTAGAGCGAGGGTGGCTGTGGTAGGGCGATCGCTGGAAGCAATAGGGGATCTGGCATGGGCAGTTCAGAATTGAAAGCGGTAGATGCAGTATAACATCACATCAGCATATAATCTGCATCTACTAAGCAGTGAAAACATCTAAAGAGTACGATTCATGGTTGAACAGTTCGCCATTGATTTCATGACTAAGCGAATCACCATTTCGCTACCGGACTCCTCTTATAAAAAGCTAGAGGAATGGGCGGAGACAGAAGACCGATCTGTTGCTGGACAGGCTAGTTATGTCCTGCAAAAGGCTGTAGATGATGCAGAGCAACAGAGCAAAATAAAGTCTGCTCGACCAAAGCCTCTAAAGGACGTATGAGGAGTGTTCTACTTCAAAAACAGATGAATCATCATCAGTGACGACTGAGGGCTTTGCACCAGTGCTTGGTTCGCTCTAGACTATGTCCTCTGCTTTTTGCGAAGTAGGACTACCCAAACAATGGAAGAGTAATTGTATGAGGGACTGTCTTTAAGTGACATAGCTCTAGACAGTATGGAGTAAAGTCAGCTTTTTACTGCCCCTTAGATGCCTTAGTTAAGGCTCTTGCAGCCTTTGATCCAGGAGTGTATAGCGCTGTTGGTCTTTCACTTGGCGCACGGCAAGGGCGATCGCCTTCTGGGTACCGACCACGATCGCCAGTTGTTTGGCACGGGTGAGTCCGGTATAGATGAGATTGCGCGACAGCATCAGGTAGTGCTGCATATAGATCGGCAGCACCACGACCGGATACTCGCTGCCCTGACTCTTATGGATGGTCACTGCCCATGCCAACGTGATTTCGTTGAGATCGGCATAGTCGTAACTGACCAAGCGTTCAGCAAAGCGAACCGTCACGTCCTGTTCTTCGACATCGATCGCGGCAATCGTGCCCAAATCGCCATTGAACACTTCCCGGTCATAGTCATTCACTTTTTGGATGACACGATCACCCACCCGCAGCGTCATCCCGCTCCGCACCAACTCGGCTTTGATGGGACTGGGCGGATTAATCAGTTGTTGCAAAACAGTGTTGAGGTGCCGCGTGCCCACCGCTCCCCGCGTCATGGGACAAAGTACCTGCACATCGCTAGCCGGATCAACACCCAATGAGGGCAGCAAGTCGGTGATTAAGTCCTGTATCCCCTGCACGCCGTCTTCTGGCTCCGGTGCGCCGAGCCACAGGCAATCGGACTGCGGCGCAGGCGAG
>DATNQS010000224.1:0-2299 GCA_036703925.1 Candidatus Sericytochromatia bacterium | reverse complement strand
GTATTTAGTCAGGGCGCATCCTCACCATACAGACTACGCTGGCATCGTCTGGCACGGTGCCTACCTGACGTGGATGGAAGAGGCAAGGGTAGAGTGCTTGCGCTCCATTGGTATTGAGTTTGCTGATTTAGTTGCGCTGGGCTGTGATTTGCCTGTCGTTGAGCTGTCGATTCGCTATCACCAACCTGTGCAAATGGGTATGGCAGCGGTAGTACGAACCCGCATGGCAGATATGGAGGGAGTCCGCGTTAATTGGGATTACCAGATTCAGTCCACGGATGGGCAGGATCTGTTTGCGACGGCTCGTGTAGCGCTGGTAGCAGTCGATCGCGAGAAAGGCAAAATTATGCGCCAATTACCGCCTGCTGTGAAAGAAGCATTGGTTAAGCTCACTGCGCCTTAAAGTACAGCCTTCCTGCAAAAAGACATCACTAGCGGCTGGCAATTATCGACTTGAAAGCAGCGGGAGTGGTGTTTGGCTGGCAGTCAGGATTGCTTGTCTCGCCCAGCGATCAGCATCAATAATCTCATCCAGGCTTGGGTCGGGTCGGTTGAGCGCCTGATAGCGATCGCACACGCGCTCAATCAGGCGCGGAATGTCTAGAAACTGAATTTTTTCATCCAAGAAGAGAGCGACTGCCTGCTCATTAGCGGCATTCAACACGGCGGGCATACAGCCGCCCGCGCGACCGGCTGCATACGCTAATTGCATACAGGGATATTTTTGGTGATCGGGTTCTCGGAAGGTGAGCGTGCCTGCCTTGACCAGATCGAGCGGTTCCCAGTTAGTGGCAATGCGTTCTGGATAAGACAGCGCGTAGAGTAACGGTAGGCGCATATCTGCCCAGCCCAATTGCGCCAGCACAGAGGTATCCTGAAGCTCAATAAGCGAATGAATAATGCTTTGAGGATGGATGACGATCGCAATCTGATCGTAGGCTACACCAAACAAATAGTGCGCTTCGATGACTTCTAAGCCTTTGTTCATCAAGGTGGCGGAGTCGATCGTAATCTTCCGTCCCATCGACCAGTTGGGGTGTTTCAGCGCATCAGCAACGGTGACGTGCGCCAGTTGTTCGGTCGGCAGATCGCGGAAAGAACCACCCGAAGCGGTCAGCAGAATCCGGCGCAGCCCCCCCTCTGGCACACCCTGGAGACACTGAAAAATTGCTGAATGCTCGGAGTCCGCAGGCAGTAGCTTGACACCATGCTTTTGCACAAGCGGCAGCACAACAGGCGCACCAGCAATTAGCGTTTCCTTATTTGCTAACGCAATATCTTTACCGGCTTCGATCGCCGCAATAGTTGGCAACAGTCCGGCACAACCCACAATGCCTGTGACTACAACATCGGCGGTACTCCAGCGAGCAACCTCAATCACTCCAGCTTCACCAGCCAGAAGCGTTGGCTGCGGGTCAAGATCGGCGATCGCAGCTTTGAGATCGGGTAATAAATCTGTGTCACAAAGCGCCACGATCGCGGGGCGAAATTGGCGGATTTGCTGGGCTAGCAAGGCAACGTTGCGTCCTGCCGCCAACCCAACAATGCGAAACTGATCAGGATGCTGGGCAACAATGTCAAGCGTTTGAGTGCCGATAGAGCCAGTCGAGCCAAGAAGAGAAATTGCTTTCACGATCGCAGCAGTCCAGTCACGCCTCCTTTATCTTACGGTTTAGTATGACCGAACGCTGAAGGAATCTTGTCTTGGCATCATTTCAGCAGCACTCGCGGCAGCACAGTCCACATAAACGGTAGGGGCAAAACAGCAAAGGGTACAGCAATGCCGTACCCTTTGCTGCTCTTTCGTTGTTGCGGTCGAATTAACTAAACTGTGCCGCCTGCTGCCTGAAGCCTTGCTCGCGCACGTTTGAAGGCTTGTGTCGCCTGAATCCGCGCTGAACGATCGTCACTTTGTAGCGACTGGTTATACTTTGCTTCGGCTTCAGTAAAAGCAGTCCGCGCTTTGTCTTTGTCGATCGTGTCGCCCCGTTCCGCTGCATTTACCAGCACAGTGACTTCGTTATTATCAACTTCGGCAAAGCCACCCAACAACGCGATCGGAGTCCAAGTTTTGCCAGAGCGAACGCGCAACACGCCGGTATCTAATGCTGTTAACAAAGGTGCATGACCCGCCAAGATGCCTAGTTGCCCGGTAGTGCTGGGCAAGATCACCTCTTCTGCTTCTGCATCCCAGACGGTTTTATCGGGTGCAACAATACGAACGGTCAATGGCATGACAAAGTCTCCTAATAGTTCTGAGTTCTAAGTTTTGAGTTTTGAGTTTTGAGCGGTTTGCAAC
>DATNQS010000223.1:0-7313 GCA_036703925.1 Candidatus Sericytochromatia bacterium | reverse complement strand
TTTTAAAGCCCAGTCGATCGTCAAATCAGGATCGTTCCAGAGGAGGCACCGCTCAAACTGCGGCGCATAGTAATCGGTTGCTTTGTATAGAACTTCAGCAACTTCTGAGATGACTGCAAAACCATGAGCAAATCCAGCAGGCACCCAGAGCATCCGCTTGTTTTCTGCACTGAGGTTGCAACTTACCCATTGCCCAAAGGTGGGGGACTGTTGACGAATATCAACAGCTACGTCCACTATGGTGCCTACGATCGCTCGCACAAGCTTACCTTGGGGCTGCTGAATTTGATAATGCAGTCCACGCAAAACATTTTGGCAGGAGCGTGAGTGGTTATCCTGGACAAACCGAGCAGCAACTCCCGTTTTGTCGGTAAAAACCTGTTCGTTGAAGCTTTCAAAAAAGAAGCCGCGATCGTCTTCAAAAACGCGAGGCTCAAAAATCAAGACATCAGGAATTTCAGTAGGCAAGACGTTCATCGGAATTTCCTCACAACACTTCCTTTTAATCTAAAGGCTCAGAGTAACCCACGAGAAGTGTAAACTATCTTGCACCGAAACCTTTGCTAACTGTAAGCGTTATAGCGCGTTGCTTAACAAAGGCTCAAGCGCTTAAGGCAATCTTCATTAAACGCCATTGCAACGGTAAAGATTAACCAAGGCAGATGCCAAGCTAGCAAACAAGCGCTAGATAAATGTGCAGCATACCTGCTCTCTCAGTAATAGCAAGCCTCAATTATTTAGACGTATAGAGCAATGAGGCGATCGTCAAGGAATAACCGCTGTTAACAATTTAAATAGAGTTGTTGCTGTGGCACGAGCAGTTTGGCAAGGTAAAGACTTAGTATTCAATCGAAAGCGTAGTAAAGCTAACCGAAACAACATAAGTTCACGACGTTGAGCTTCACTACGCTTGCCTGAGTTAATTAGAGTGTAGAGGTATTAGATGCTACAAACAGGCTTATCGTTTGCATTGAGCTTGATTGTACCTTCAGTACCACCGACAACAAAAGGATACATCTCTTCTCCAACCATTCTGACGAAGGTTGGTTTTTGGAGGGAACATTCTCTGATCGCTGCACCCCAAGCAGCATAATCACTGCCCAGTTTGTCCGTAATGGGCGTGTTGGTAGCAATCTCTGCATTTTTCACGATCGACAATTCAATTGGCAATGTGAAGTAGATAGGAGCTACGGGTGGAGTAGGTAGAGCGACCGAGCGACCACCCACAATGGTTTCTTCATCAGGCGAAGTTGTTACCGCTAGTGGGGCTGCTGATGCTGCGACAGCATGACCGACTGAAAGTGTAACAATGGCTGCGACAGCAAGCTTTTTCAACATAGCAAGATTCTCCTCAGTGATTTTTTAGTGATGGGTTTGTCTCAGGCGATCAACGCAGGAATCATATGCTGATCGTCTGACAAAACTAACGGACTGCTCAACTATAGTTCCCAACTAGAGCTTAAGTGATCCATCAATCCGCTAGTCAAGCCTCATGAACGTTAACACAACTTGTGTACTTTTAAATACCACAATTTCTTAAAAGCAAATTTGCTTTCGCGTTAGAGGTGGTAGACTGGGCGGCTACTGCTGGAATACTCCTTAGAGGGTCAACGCGATCGCTCGCTTTGCCAGAGCGTCGGCTGTAATGCCATTAACTGCCATCAAAGCAGTGGAGCTAGCAGTCGTTTCACCGCGCTTCCAGGCAAAGGTATCGCGCTTCGCCAGACTCCGCAGCATCAATGGTTCTAGCATGCCGCTGGCACCACCTGTCACACCAATTAGTACATCGCCTCCAAACAGGGACTCAAACTCAGCATCGTTAAGGAAGGCACTATCGGGTTCGGAACACAGATCCCAGCCCACGTCGGATGCACGATAAAGGCGACGTGGATTAATCACTGAAACAATCCGGACACCCAAGCCCTCTGAGGCTAGCTGAGTCGCCGCTTCAAAGACGGGGATCAACGGCATATCACCGATGACAGCGAACACAATGGTTTTACTGCCGCTAGTTTCGTGCAGGGTAATGGCACCATTAGCGATCGCCTGCTGCGACTGGTCAAACGTCGTCCGAATGGGTAAGGGCGACTTACTAGCTGTGATCACTACCCCTTTATTTTTTTGAGTCAGTGCCCAGTCGTAGCAGACCTGAATGCTGTTGGCATCGGGCGGAAAGAGCGGAAAAACGTTGCCATTTCGCATCATGGCAGCGAAGTAGGCTTCAATTTCGGGGCGTTGATGCGTCCAACCGTTACGTCCTTGCTCGAGTGCCCCTGCTGTAAAGAGAGTCACAGTAGCAGGCGTAGGGCGGCGGAGTTCTGCCATTGCCTGCGTCACCGTTTGCCAAATGGGTAGACCGTTGATCGCAAACGATTCATACGAACACCAGAGCGATCGCGATCCCATTAACGCTAATCCGGCTGCCAGCCCTGCACAGGCATCTTCGCTCAACGGCTCATAGACCTGTCCACCAGGAGACTGGTAGTACAGTGGATCTTCCGTCGGGTGAATGATTTTGAGCGCTTGGTTAATATTGGCAATACCGGAGGCTTCATTGCCATCAGCATTGGATACCACATAGCTAGCGTCGGCTTGCCCAACCGCTGCAACCAGCTTGCCCATTGCAGTAGTGGAAACCTTCGGCTCACCGCCAACCGCAAATTCTTCTAAGGGCAGCTGACCTAAAGCAGGCAGCGATCGCTCAAATTCTGTTACCACCGTTTTGCTAGCAGGACCGCCGCCTGCCCGTTCACAGTTAGTACGCACCAGTGCCCAGGCAGTAGGCGAAAGCGCACGAGCTTTCAATGCCGCTACAATGTCAGGATTTTCTAACGTGTGCTGGGCATAGAGGTTGTGAGATTTTGCGCCACGTGCATGCACACCTGCACCTTTAAGCTGCTTAATAATTAGGACGGTTAACTTACCATCAAGGGCAGAGCGAGCCGCTTCATCCGTTTTTGCCAGCACCGCTTTGCCGAAGGCGAGACGCTGCTCAGGGTTGAAAACAGTGCTGTCAACGTAAGCTCCAGGCTGGTTTTGGTCATCAAAGTCTTTGGCATCAATAAGTACTACTTGGTCAAAGCCGTTGCCGCGCCAGTATGCCTCCATCTGCTCATTCGTTTTTAGTGACACCATGCTGTGGTGTTCCTGGGAGTAGCCGTTCCAGACCAGCACGGGTAGAAAGTTTGTTGCAGTGGGGTAAGCTGTGTGGAAATGAGCCATCGCGCTCACAATGTAGGGTTCGCCCAAGCCGCCATCACCGACTGTGAAAGGAAAGAGTTTGTCAGGGTGCAAGAGCGCTGCCGCCATCGCAAAGTGTTGCCCTTGTCCTAGAGGTCCAGCAGGCGCAAGAATGCCAGGGATAAAGCCAGAGAGATGACCCAGCAAGCCGTGCTGCTCGCGGAAACGATCGCGCAACTGCTGCACGGTGGTGATGCCCATGTCTTCCAGCGATCGATCCAGGAACATGGCGCTGTAGAAGCCAGGTGCATGATGCCCGACCTCGGTAATGATATTTTTGTAGCCCAACATGACTAGTGCAGCATACGCTTCTGCCTGACTGGCAAAGCCGCCAGGGTGCCCAGAGGCCTTACTGGCTGTCACCTGTAAGATTAGATAGCGCAAGGCATCAGCATACAAAAGCGTTTGATACGCAGCGGCGGGATCAGTCAGATCGGCGATCGCGGTTTGACCTTCTCCAATCGCTGGCACAGCACCATAGACATCAAAACCTGGCACTGCATCGCTGTAATACTGAATGCCATCACAGAAGGCGGGCGTGCTAACGGACTGGGGATTAGGACTAACTGCGGTCATGCTTCAGATACCTACTGCAACTAAAAATCTGGTGGCGGATTGCCCCTAATCATAGTACACAGCCCCTTGCACAAAAAGAGCAGGGGTTTTGTGATGGTAATGATTGAGTATTAGCTTGAAACTCTGGCTGACCGCTCCGCTAGTGGCTGATCGCTCTACGACTCAGGCGTAATGCCCTCAGGTTGCTCCGTTGAAACTTGGGCAACCTTTTGAGCAACATCTGGGTTGTAAAGCCGCAGATAATTCCAGTAGTTCTCAAAAACAGATTTGACGTAGCCTTTGGTCTCGCTGTAAGGAATTTTCTCGATAAAGACATCGGGATCTTGTTGCCCTGCTTTTGCGACCCAGCCACCAACGGCTCCAGGACCAGCATTGTAGCTGGCGATCGCCAGCATTGAATTGCCGCTGTATTCCTGGTGCGTGTAATCGAGATACCAGGTGCCTAACTTAATGTTGTCGTCAGGATCATTGAGCTTGTACTCCTTCAGCTTGATTTGCTTAGCAATCCAGGCTCCCGTATCAGGCATGACTTGCATTAGCCCAGTTGCGCCCACACCAGAGCGGATACCGGGCATAAAACGCGATTCTTGTCGGATGAGTGCAGTGACTAACAGCGGATTAAGCTGCCGCTCTTGCGACCAGGTTTCGATCGGCTCCAAAAAGGGGAATGGATAGAGCGCCTGCCAGTAAGATGCTTGCTGTTTAAGCGCCTGATACTGGGATTTTTCTTCTGGCTTATCCCGTTCGCTCAAGAACGAAACCATAAAAATGCCGTCTAGATAGTCGCCCACACCCAGCCGCATCACGCCATCGGTAAACTGCTCAGCGACCGTCGGCTGTTTGGGGTTGCTAAACTCAACCTGCCACAGCTTCCAGGCATCGCGGTCTTGCCCAAGCTGAAACAGTTCTTGGAGGGTGGCTGATCCGACTGGCAAATCTGGACGAGCCGCAGGGCGAACGACCTCTGGGTTAATTTGACGTACGCTATTAAAATCACCGACCTCCCAGCCTAAACGGGATGCTGATCGCCACGCATAGTATGACTGCGGATACTTTGACAACACCTGTTGATACGCCACTTTGGCTTCTTGCTGTTTGCCAAGCTGTTCTGCCCATTTGCCACTCCAATAGACAGCTTCGGGCGCTTGTTCGCTGGTGGGGTTGTGTAAAAGGACTGATGATGCCCAGACATAAGCCGATTGGGCGTCATTTGCAGCCCCACGTTCTTGAGCTAGGCTCCATCGCAAGGCTGCTGCTGCATCCGATTTGGCATAGCGCGTTAGTAGAATCTGCCGTACCTGCACGGCATACTTGAGGTTGTTTTGCTGCTCCAACAGTTTGGCTTTTTCGAGCAGTGCCTCGCCTGCTTTCGCTGGAAACCGCTGCGCGACTTGATCCAGATAGCTGATCGCCTGCCCTGAGTCTGATAGTTTGGCAAGCCGGAGCAAGGCTAGAGCAGACTCGTCGGCATTGGGAAAGTCCTGCACTACGCGCTGGTATGCCTGAATTGCACCACCTTTTTCGCCCAGTTGAAAACCTCGTCCAATGCGATAAGCGTTGAGTGGGGTATAGGGTGCCTGCGTATAGGCAGCTCCAGCTTTGCCGTAGAGCTGTTTTTCCCAATAGCCAAAGGCGATCGCCTCCCAGTCCTCAGGCTTAAGCTGCGCAGCGTAGTGCTTAGTTAGAGTATCCAGAACGGTCAGATAGTTTTGAGCATAGAGCGCGTGTTTTGCAATCAACAGCAATAGTTGTGGCTGTTTTGGGTTTTGCTTGAGCCGTTGCTGTACCAGCGCGATCGTGCTGGGATGGGACGGGAACTGAGCGATCGCCTGATCCCCATAGCGCGGATTTTCGCGCTCCAGTGCTACCAGCGCTTCTGCCGTAACGGGACTTTTGGGGTAATTCTTAACCAGTTGATGTTGCGTTGCCTGGACGTTAGCCTGATCGCCGATCGCCTCATACGCCTGTGCACGCTGCCTCAGCACGTAAGCTCCCAGAAGCGGATAGCTCTCCTCTAAGCCCTTTAAAGACTCCAGCGCTTTCTTGCCCTGCCCTTGCTCAATGAGTTCCGCTGCCAACAGATAGCGGGCACGACTGCGTTCGGGCGATTCTTTGTCTTTGACGATCGCCTCTAGCGCTTTCGTTCGTTGGGCGGGTGGCAAGGCTTTGAATGCAGCCACTTGCTTTTTAGCAGTGTTGCCTGCCGCTGGCGAACCCGTGATCGACAAGGGCTGGTCTTGCTGTCCACGCCACTTGAGAGCAGGAACCGTTGCTCCTACAATTAAAGCAACCAGCCCTGCAGTACCCAACAATATCTGGATCTTTCGTCGCTTCAGCATGAAGCCTCCCAATCTGGGTGAAATCTCCCTGTGAATTTAGCACTTTTAAACGAAAGTGACCGTTTGATTTCGTGAACGACAGATTCCCGACTTCTTGAAGAAGTCGATCTAAACCTTCTCAAAGAAATCAGAGACCGAACCTAACTGCAAATTTAGAGGAAGATAAAGAAGCAACCGCTTTGTTTTCTGGACTTCATGGCAACAACGACGATCGCCCTCAACGCCGACCTCATCAATGCGCTAGATCTGTCTCCACTTCAGACTGTCATTGACCCACTGTCGCAAGAGGGTAAACTCATGACCTACGAGCAGCAGCTTCAATTTACGATCGACTACCCCCAAGAGCCAACTGATCCCAGGGAACTACCCGAAATTCCGGAGGTACGGCTCTGGTTCATTCGGCTCGATGCGCGTTACCCGTGGTTGCCCTTTCTACTGGACTGGAAAGCAGGTGAATTGACGCGCTACACCGCCATGCTGGTGCCCCATCAATTCCACCCTAAAGACGGCATTCAATACAATCCAGAAGCGTTAGAAATTTTCGTGATGCACAAGATTTTTGTGTTGGCAGCCTGGATGCAATCGCAGGGCTTAGAAGGTACAGCAAGGCTGAAAGCCATGACTCAAATGTTTGGTTACGAGCTGGACGATGCTTTTTTTGACTTGCTGTAGGCAGCTGTTTTGACAGCAAGTTCTGACGGCTCAAAAAAAGTCGAGTACATGAAGGGCTGCGTCGCTTGATAGAATAAAGACCCACCAATGATTGCAGGCGAGCAACGCAAGAAATATGAGCACAGGGACGCTGTTTGATAAAGTTTGGGATGCACACACCGTTAGCGTTTTGCCCTCTGGACAGACGCAGCTTTTTATTGGGTTGCACCTGATTCACGAAGTCACTAGTCCTCAAGCCTTTGCGATGCTGCGCGAACGCAAACTGAAGGTGTTGTTTCCCGATCGCACCGTCGCTACAGTCGATCACATCGTACCGACAGACAATCTAGCCCGTCCCCTTGCTGACTCGATCGCTGAGGAAATGATGCAGGCGCTGGAGCGAAACTGTCAAGAAAACGGCATCACCTTTCATAAGGTTGGTTCGGGCAATCAAGGTATTGTTCATGTCATTGCACCAGAGCAAGGCTTGACCCAACCCGGCATGAC
>DATNQS010000222.1:0-1870 GCA_036703925.1 Candidatus Sericytochromatia bacterium | reverse complement strand
CCCGAATTTCCCTGGCAGCAATTCGTTACTCACGGCAAAACGTATCAAGAAGCGGCTCAAAATGGACAAGACGCTTTGGAAGGCTTACTAGAAGTGCTTCAAGCGAACAATCAACCCTTACCAGAACCACGCCAGATTGAGTTTTCACAATTAGCCTCATGACTAGCATATAAAACAATCGACTGTCATAAAACCTCAGGTTAAGCCATAGACATTTAGCTGTCATACCAGATGGCTTCGATCGCACTCGCGATCGCCTCTCCTTGCTCCACGTCTTCCAGCAACATCGTGATGTGCCCTAGCTTGCGCCCTGGACGAGATTCCTTTTTGCCATACCAGTGCAAATGAGACTTCGGAATCGCGGCTAGCTGCTGTCGCTTGGCTTGATAGTCACTTTGAGACTGCTCATAGCCCAGAAGGTTGACCATAACGGCTCCAGGCGACTGCATTGCTGGGCTACCTAACGGCAAACCACAGACCGATCGCAACTGTTGTTCAAATTGAGATGTTTCGCACGCATCCAGCGTAAAGTGCCCTGAGTTGTGCGTGCGTGGCGCAATCTCGTTTACCAACACCTTGCCATCGGCAGTGAGAAAGAACTCAATGCCAAACACACCAACTACTTGCAGGCTATCGAGTAGCATCTGGACGATCGCTTCCACTTCCATAGCGATCGTCGCACTCAGCTTTGCAGGCGCAAAGACACGCTGACACACTTGCTGCTCCTGTTGTGTTTCGACGATCGGATAGACAACAATCTCACCTGTAGTGGAACGAGCGGCGATCGCTGCCAATTCCCGCTCAAACGGCACAAACGCCTCTACCAATAACTGAGATCCCAACTGCTCCAGGGCCGCATCCAATGCCTGGGCATCCTTAACGATAAACGTGCCTTGACCGTCATACCCATGCCGACGGGTTTTAAGCACAAACGGAAATGAAACCGGGACGTTTTGATCGCGTTCCTCTAGCCCTTGCTGCCATGTGTTGTCCCAAGCCGCAAACTGAGGCGTTGGCAAACCTAATTTCTGTAAATAACAGCGCTGATGATACTTATCCAGCAGTGGCTTTAGCGACTCCAGCCCTGGTCGAAAGCAGACTCCCTGCATTGCCAACCGTGAAAGTGCCTCTAGATTGACAAACTCATTTTCAAAGGTGATGACATCGCATTGAGCCGCCAGTTGTGCCGTCGCCGTTGCATCATCGATCGCCCCTAAAACCACCCCTGCCGCAATGCTTACTGCTGGATCATCACGAGACGGCGTTTGCACCACTAGTTCGACACCCAGTTTAGTGGCTGCACCCGCCATCATCCAGGCAAGTTGCCCGCCACCAATCACACCCACACGTTTAATCACCATCCCTCATCCCTCATCCCTCATCCCTTGCCCCTTTCCTTTACTCCCTACATCCCAATGAGTCCCGCGTTTCCACACCCGTTTTAGGATTCACCCCACTTGCCATGCCGCACAATTCGCGAATCTGCACTTTGTCTAAAATCGCGTCGCTGAAGTCAGTACCGTTGATATTCACCGCATCAAAAACGGTTCGGAGCATCATTGTATTCACCAAAACAGCATCGCTGAGATCAACACGCGATAGCTTCACTTGATCCAGCATTGCCTGCGTCAAATCAGCACCATGTAAGTTCGTTTCCGTCATAGTCGAAGCGCTAAAGACTGCACCAGCCAGATCCGCATTGGCAAAATTTGTGCGGTTGAGGTTAGCATTCGAGAACTCTGCCACCCGCAATGATTGCCCAGAGAAATCTTTGCCTGCCAGTTCAGCATTGCTGTAAGAGGGCGGCGGCGCATATTGAGAGGAGTAGTTGGCACCTGTGACCGCCTGTGCTGGCACCGGAACCATACTG
>DATNQS010000221.1:0-1573 GCA_036703925.1 Candidatus Sericytochromatia bacterium | reverse complement strand
GAGTTTCAGACAATTTTGCTGGAACAAAGTGGTGCCACAGTGACAGCCGTGGCTTCTGGCTTGGAGGCCTTGCAAGCCTTGGAGCGGTTTACGCCTGATCTGTTAGTCAGTGATATTGGCATGGCAGAGATGGATGGCTATATGCTGATCGAGCAAATTCGATTGAGGCAGTACGATGCCGGCGGCACGATGCCGGCGCTCGCACTCACGGCGTATGCAGGAGCTTCCGAGCAGCGAAAAGCGCTCGAGTCTGGGTTCCAGGCTCACCTCACAAAACCTGTAGAACCGGAGGCTTTAGTAAAGGCAATTATCAGTTTGTTGAGGAGCCAGCCTTAACTGCAAACGTGTGCAACGGTTGGTCCTAGCCGTGCGGCGAACGCTACTTGCCTATTGCCTCTCTTTTGTGAATGAGCAAGGTCAGTCTTTCCCTTTTTTGCTCTAGCATTCCTGGTGTTCCCGTAGCTTTTGAATTAAAACCAACGTTAAGCGTGAAAGTGCCTCTGAGACTGGTGCTCGCTGTTTGGCATCACGGTGCAATCACAGCAAGAGACAGTGCCACTGCTAATTTGACTGTACCGTTGCCAGGATGACAGCAGTGCCGCCCGTAACAGTGGAGAGTGACGGAAAAGCGAAAAAGCTGCTGTGTCATGCTTTCAAGCCTTGGTCCAGAGTGAGGCTAGTCCAGAGTGAGGAGCGCGATCGCTTGGTCAGCCGCGCTTATCAATGGGGTGGTTGACAGGGCTATTATAGCTGTCGCCAGTTTGATTAGGACATAGACTAAGGGCAGTCGTCTCTTGGCACTACACGATGGCAAAAGCTTACAGTTATGACTTCCGCCAGAAAGTGCTGCAAGCGCTTGCACTGAATGGGTTGAAGAAAAGTGAAGTCAGCCAACTCTTCCCCATTAGTCGTAACACCCTTGACCTGTGGTTGAAGCGCAAAGCGGCAACCGGCAATGTGCAGGCAAAACAGCGGCCAGCCGTAAGTCCGCGTCAGAGGAGCACGGACTGGGAAAAGTTTCGCGCCTTTGCCAAGGAGCACGAGAGTAAAACGCAAGTCGAGCTGGCAGCGTTGTGGGAGCGCGACATCAGTGACCGGACGCTTGCACGGGCACTGGCAAAGCTGGGCTGGACGCGAAAACAAAGACGTACGGGTATCGCGAACGCGATGAGAGCAAACGGGCAGCGTTCTTAGCCGCGTTGGGAGACCCGAAAGCAGCACACTTGGTGTCTGTCGATGAGTCAGGCCTGGACACACGAGATGACTACGGGTACGGTTGGTCGTCTGCTGGGGCACGGGTCTATGGGCGGAAGTCCGGTCGTCGTCAAGGTCGCGTCAAGATGATTGCGGGTGATCGAGCCGGACAACTGCTTGCCCCCTTTACAGTTGAAGGCGCTTGTAACCGCACCGTCTTTGAAATCTGGTTAGAAACCTGCTTAGTGCCGCTGCTTCAACCTGGAGAGTGGGTGATTGGGGATAATGCCACCTTTCACCACGGTGGACGGATTGCCCAATTAATTGCCGCCACTGGAGCGCAAGTGGTCTACTTGCCACCGTATTCACCTGACCGCAA